>DATHFW010000301.1:0-2290 GCA_035317945.1 Steroidobacteraceae bacterium
GCACTTGGTCATTTCACCCGGGCCCGGCACCCCGCGCGATGCGGGAATTTCCATGCGCATGATCGAAGCGTTCGCAGGGCGCATTCCGATTTTCGGCGTCTGCCTCGGCCATCAGTCGTTGGTCGAAGTGTTCGGCGGCAAGGTGGTGCGAGCGTCGCGCCTGATGCATGGCAAGGTCTCGGCGGTTGCGCACGACGGCAAAGGGCTGTATGCCGGCATGCCCCAGGATTTCGAGGCAGGCCGCTATCACTCGCTGATCGCCGAGCCGGACAGCATCCCCGCGGTGCTGGAGGTGACATCGCGCACGGCGCAAGGCGAAATCATGGGGGTGCGCCATCGTTCGTTGCCGATCGAGGGCGTCCAATTTCACCCGGAAAGCGTCCTCACGCCCGACGGTCCGATACTCATGGGCAACTTCCTCAAATGAACACGCCGCCATTGAACCCGCAGCCATTGAACACGCCGCGCCAGATTCTGGAGCGCCTTCTGGAGCGGCGCTCCTTGAGCGAGGCGGAGGCCGGCGCTTTATTGAAAGCACTGACGGCGCCGGACCTCGCGCCGGCGATGGCCGGTGCGTTGCTGACGGCACTACGCGCCAAAGGCGTCACGGCCGACGAGGTGCGCGGCTTCGCCAGCGCCATGCGCGCACTGGCCATCAAGCCGGCATTGCCCGCGGCGCTCGATGCCATCGACATCGTCGGTACGGGCGGCGATGGCTCCGGAAGTTTGAATTTGTCGACCGGCGCGGCGTTGTTGGCGGCCGCCTGCGGGCTGCCCGTCGTCAAGCATGGCAATCGATCGATTTCGAGCCGCAGCGGCAGCGCGGACTTGATCGAGGCCATCGGCTTCAGCTTGCCCCTGGATGAGAATCGCGCGGCAGAATGTTTCGTCGCCACCGGATTTACATTTCTGTTCGCGCCCTATTTTCATCCGGCGATGAAGGCGCTCGCGCCGATTCGCGCCGCGCTCGGCATCCGCACGGTTTTCAACCTGCTCGGTCCGTTGACGAATCCGGCGGCACCGCGATTTTTGCTGGTCGGCGCGTACGACGCGCCGACCGCGGAACTGATGGCCGGCACGCTGGCAGGCATGCACATTGAACGCGGCTGGGTGGTGCATGGCGCTTCCGGGTGGGACGAGGCGACGCCCATCGGCTCCTTCGTGGCATTTGACGTGCGCGGCAATCGAATCAACCGGCTCGAGGTCAATCCCGAAGAATTCGGCATGGCGCGCTGCACGGCCCGCGACCTGGCCGGCGGGGATGCCAAGACCAACCTCAAGGCATTGATCGACGTGTTCGCGGGACGCGATCAGGGTCCGCATCTCGACACGCTGGTGTTGCAATGCGGACTGGCACTGATGATCGCCGGACGCGCGCAATCCATTGCGGGCGGCATTGCGCTGGCGCGCGCGGTCGTGGACAGCGGCAAGGCTCAAGCATGGCTGCAGCGATTGCGCGCATTTGCCGTGCATACGCGCGATGCGAAGGCAGCGCTATGAGCGGTTCCCGATGAGCGGTTTTCTCGACGACATGGCACGCTCGAGCGCGTTGCGCGTGGCGCAGGCAAAGGCGCGTGAATCGCTCAACGACTTGGAACAGCGCGCGAAGGCGGCGCCGCGAAGCGCGCCGCTGCGCCTTTCAAATGCCGGATTCGACGTCATCGCGGAGTTGAAATTGAAATCCCCGGCGGCCGGACGGCTGAGCGAGCAGAGCGACGATTGGCTCGAGAGAGTCACGGATTATGCGCGCGGCGGCGCTGCCGCCGTCTCGGTGTTGACGGAACCATCGCGCTTCGACGGATCGCTGGAGCACTTGCAGCAGGCATCAAGGGCGCTTGCGCCTTTTGGCGTGCCGGCCATGCGCAAGGATTTTTTGGTCGATCCCTACCAGGTATTGGAGGCGCGTGCCGCGGGCGCAGGCGGCGTGCTGGTGATCGTGAGAATGCTCTCGCCCTCGCAGATGACGCCGCTGCTCGACGCGGCGGCCGAGCATGGAATGTTCGTGCTGCTGGAAGCCTTCGATGCCGCCGATCTGGCCGCGGCTCGAGAGCTGCTGGCGTTGCGAGTGAGCGATCGCGCAGGCCCGGCCTCGGCGGATAATATCCTCGTCGGCGTCAATTGCCGTGATTTGCAGACGCTCGAAGTCGTGCCGGAGCGATTCGCGGCGCTGGCGCCGCAGCTGCCGGGCAACCGGCCCGCCGTCGCGGAGAGCGGCGTGGCATCCGCCGCCGATGCCAGGCACATGATGCGATTGGGCTATCGCCTGGCGCTGATCGGCACGGCGCTCATG
>DATHFW010000302.1:0-2119 GCA_035317945.1 Steroidobacteraceae bacterium
CGCGCCAGGCGGAGAGCACATCCTGCGTGCCCATGCCCACCGCAGAATTCGAGGTGTCGCTGTCTCCCGATTGCATTGCGCTGTGCGGCGAAATGGCGCCATCGCCATTGTGCAGAATCTTGTGCCCGATGAAGAACGCCAGCTCGTATTTGAGGCGCTCTTCCTGAGTGCGCAAAAGCTTGTTCACCAGCACGGTGCCGGGCGCCTCGAACCGGGAGCGGATCAAAGCGCCACGCGGCTTGCGTGCGGCGGTGCCCGGAGTAGCGGCGCCCGGCGCAGCGGAACCCGGCGCACCGTCACCGTCGCCGTCACCGTCACCGTCACCGTCGAACCAGCGGATCTGCAGTCCGTGCCGCTTGCAAATGGCCATCAAGGCATCGAGGGTCAGAGGCATCTCACGCCCGCCGCATTCCTCCGCCGCTCGCTCGATATCGGGAAAATTGTTGTGACGGGTTTCCTGCCACACGCGAATCAGCAATTGCGCAAACTGCCGCCCGGTGGTGCCTGTCTGAGTCAGCAGTTCCGGGAGAGCGTTCTGCAACAATTCGTTCGAGAAGAGGAACGCGGGCTCCAGCGGCATCGCCTGTAGACCGCCGCGTTGGCGCTGCGCCGGTGCGACGTCGACCTCGGTGTTTTCGTCCAGGAACCAACGCGAGTCCTTGCCGAAAATGCCCGACAACATGTCCAGCATCTGTGCCGAGGGCATGCGCTTGCCCGTCTCCACCATGCTGAGATAGGACACCGAGGGCGCCTCCGCGGCGTCGATTTGCACGCAACGGGTGGACAGCTCATCCAGCGTGAGACCGTTGCGCTTGCGTAACGAACGCAGCTTCGCCCCGAGGAAATGCCCCTGCCGAATCAGCCCGGCCATGAAAAACTCATTGTGTACATATTGCAGCCGTTGTGAAATTCACATTGTGAAATTTCTATTGTGTAAATACTCCGCCCGAACAGTTTAATCTTCGTTCCTGTCGCGAAGCAAGCGCGCCCAACCACGTACGGAGAACCTTAGATGATCGAGCAGAAAACCTTGGAATCCAGGCACGGGATCGAACGCCCCTACAGTGCAGCCGACGTCGCGCGGCTGCGCGGCACGGTGCGTATCGAATATTCGCTGGCGCGGCTGGGCGCGGAGAAATTTTGGGCATTGTTGCAGCGCGAACCCGTCATTGGCGCGCTCGGCTGCATGAGCGGCAACCAAGCCGTGCAAAGCGTGCAAGCGGGTTTGAAGGCGATTTATTGCTCAGGTTGGCAAGTGGCCGGGGACGGCAACAGCGCGGGCGAGATGTATCCCGACCAGAGCCTATATCCGGTCGACTCGGTGCCCAAAATGGTGGAGCGCATCAACAACGCCCTGCTGCGCACCGATCAGATTCACCACATGAACGGCAAAACTGAAATCGATTGGTTGGCGCCGATCATTGCCGACGCCGAGGCCGGCTTCGGCGGTAATCTCAACGCATTCGAACTGACCAAGGCGTTGATTCGCGCCGGCGCGGCCGGCGTGCATTTCGAGGATCAGCTTTCATCGGCGAAAAAATGCGGTCATCTGGGCGGGAAGGTTCTCGTGTCGACAGGCGAGGCGATCAACAAGCTCGTGGCCGCGCGGCTAGCGGCTGACGTTCTCGACGTGCCCACGGTGATTATCGCCCGCACCGATGCTGATGCCGCCGATCTGCTCCTGTCGGACCACGATCCGCGCGATACCGAGTTCCTCACCGGCGAACGCTCGAGCGAGGGCTTCTTCTATGTGCGTGCCGGGATGGAACAAGCCATTGCACGCGGCTTGGCCTATGCCCCGTATTCCGATTTGATCTGGTGCGAAACGTCCAAACCCGATCTCGCCCAGGCACGCCGCTTTGCCAGCGAAATTCACGCCAAGTTCCCTGGCAAACTACTGGCCTATAACTGCTCCCCATCCTTCAACTGGCAGGCCAATTTGAACCCATCGACCATGAAGAGCTGGCGCGAGGAGCTGGCCGCGATGGGATACCGCTTTCAGTTCATCACGCTCGCCGGCTGGCATGCACTGAATTTATCCATGTTCGAGCTGGCCTCCGCATATCGCGAGAACGGCATGCTGGGATACTCGCAACTGCAACAGCGCGAGTTCAGCCAG
>DATHFW010000303.1:0-4467 GCA_035317945.1 Steroidobacteraceae bacterium
TCGAGTCCCTGCAGCAGCATGTCGCGCCGCGCCGTGCACAGTTCGCGAACCCGCAGTTCCGGCGCGTCGGATCCCTGCAATGCGGTGAGTGCCGCCTCTTGAATGAAGCCCGGCAGGCCGAACAGCATGCACATGGAAAGAGATTCCGCGTGCTTCACCAATCCTTTCGGCCCCACCAGCCACCCGGCCCGCAATCCCGGCAGCGAATGCGATTTGGACAGGCTGCTGATGGTCACGACTTGCTCAGGTATCGCGGCCGCAAGACCGGGAACCCTTCCGTCGGGCGCGAGCCCCGCATACACCTCGTCCGCCACGATCCACAACGAATGCCGGCGCGCAAGTGTACCGATGACGGCCAACTCCTTCTCGTTCAATATCACCCCGCTCGGATTGTTCGGCGTGGCGAAAAACAACGCGCGGGTCTGCGGTGTGATCGCCGCCTCGAGCTTGTTCAAATCGGGGCGAAATCCGCCCGATGCCGGTGCCGGGACGCGCACCAGCTGCGCGCCCGATGCTCTGATGGTGGCCGGATAACTCGGATACAAGGGCTCGAGCGCCAGCACCTCATCGCCGGGTCCGGCCACGCACAGCGACGCCGCGAACAGCGAATTCTGCGCACCCGAGAGAAAGATCGCATTGTCCGCAACAACCGCCTGGCCGGTGCGCCGCGTATGCGCCCGCGCGATCGCCTCGCGCAGACTCAGGCGGCCGGCCGCGGGCGTATAGCGGATGTCGCCGGCTCGCAGGCTGTCGATCGCCCGCTCGAGCACCGGCGCCGGCGTCTCCAGATCCGGATCCCCGATGCTCAGCACGATCACGTCCTCGCCGCGCAACTGCGCTTCGCGAGCTTGGTAGTGGATGGTCCACGCCGCCACGCTCTCGCCCTTGACCCGATCCACCAGCGGCGAAAATTTCATTCGATTGATTCTCTATCCCTTGCCACGCACGCCGCGCGCTTGGCATACTTTACAATGGCATTCACAGTTGAACACTCCCTTCGCTGCCGCAAGGACTTCCCCGCACTCGCGCGCGCGCCCCAAGGTTTGAATCTGGCGTATCTCGATGGGCCCGGCGGCAGCCAGGTCCCGCGTGTCGTGATCGACACCATCGGCGATTTCTACGCCACGTGCAACGTGAACACCCACGGCAAGTTTTGGCCTTCGCAGGAAGTCGATCGTCGAATGGACCTCGCGCGCGCGCGCCTGGCCGATTTTCTCGGCGCCGAGTCTTCGGCTTGCATCTCCTTCGGTCAGAGCATGACCACGCTCAACTACTTCTTGAGCGGCGCCATCCGCCGTACCTTGAAGCAGGGCGATGAAATCCTGATCACGCAGCTCGATCACGAGGCCAATCGCGGTCCCTGGCTGCGCTTGCAGGAACACGGCATGGTCATCCAAGAAGTGCGACTGCTGCCATCGGGGCAGCTGGATTTGGATGATATGGCCGCCAAGATCACGCCGCGCACGAAAGTGTTTGCCTTGGGAGCCTCGTCCAATGCGCTCGGCACGGTCAATGACATCGCACTGGCGCGTCGGCTCACGCATGCCGTGGGCGCGCTGTTGGTGGTGGACGCCGTGCACTATGCACCGCATTTTCCGCTCGACGTCAAATCCCTCGGCATGGATTTCCTGCTCTGTTCTGGGTACAAATTTTACGGACCGCATGTCGGCGTGCTGTATTCGCGGCCGGGAGCTCTGGATCGGCTGCCGACGGACCGCTTGAGCGTTCAGGACCCTGCGGCTCCCTATCGCATCGAGACCGGCACGCTGAATCATGCCGCAATCGACGGCCTGCGGGCCGCGGTGGAATACCTGGCAAGCTGGGGCAGCGGCACGACTCTACGCGAGCGCCTCATCGATGCCATGTCCGGCATTGCCGCTTATGAGCACGGGCTCGCGCAGTTCTATCATGACGCTGTGCGCAAGCTTCCCGGCGTGCGGGTATGGGGACCGGATTTCAGCACCCGAGCGCGCGCGCCCACGGTATCGATTACGCTGGACAAGACCAGCGCGGGCGACGCGGCGGCCGCGCTCGGCAAAGAAGGCATCTGCGTCTGGGACGGACACTTCTACGCGGCACGCGCCGTGGAGGTGCTGGGACTCACCGATCGCGGCGGCCTGCTGCGCACCGGCGTGTCGATGTACAGCGCGCGCGAAGATCTCGAGCGCCTGCTCGCCGGCATCGCCAAGCTGACCTAGAGTTCGGCACCGTGATGTTGTCCGGTTTGAGTATTCGTCAGGAAGGGCAAGAAGTATCGAGGTAACTGCTCTTCTCGTTACCTCGAGGCTTCTTACCCTTCTACCAGATGGCTCGCGAGCCGCTCCGCGTGATCGCGCAGCTCCGCCGCCGCGGTCGCGTCCCAATGATCGGCTCGCAACATTGGCCCAAGATAATACAGATGCCGGCTTGCGCGGCCCTGCGCATCGACGCAGGCGCCAAAACGGGCGGTGCGAATCCCAAGATTCAACGCATCCGCCGACACCAAGCCCGCCTCGCGCAGTGAAATGCAAAGCGGATCCACCGATCGCTCGATGGCATAGTTAGGTCCGGTTGCATTCACGACCAGGTCCACGGTCAGGGATGCCGTATTGTTGCCGCCCCGAGGACACCACGACACCTGCAACTGCTGATCGCGGGCAATGACGCGCTGAATGCGCCCTGCCATGATGCGCAGTTTGCCGCTGCGGCGAAGAGTCTCGATGCGCGCCATCAATTGCGGCGGCAACCGGTGCCGGTAGATGTCCCAGTGCACGTGCAGGTGCCGCACGAAGCGCCGGCGCTCGACTTCCGGCAGCTGCCGCCATAGCGCGGGGGCCAGATTTCGAATGAAGGCCACGGCCTCGCGCCAATCACCGCCCAGAATCTCGACCTCCCGCGCCAAGGCGCGGCACGCGCGCAGCAATTTCCTCAAGGAGTGAGTGTGCGCCAGCAGCGCCTCGCCGCTGCCTCGCATGGCGTCTGCATGAAAGGCCGTCTGCGGTTTCGGGATCAAGCCGCGCCGCGACAGGGTGTGCAGCGTGGGAATGCGATCGGCGCGCCGGCTCAATGCCGACACGGCATCGGCCATCGTCAACCCGTTGCCGACGATCAGAACCGAATGCTCTGCGCTCAATGTCTCCGGCAAATCCCGCGGATCTTGCCGGAACGCGCTGTGGCTATGCAGCTCGTCCGCCCACGCGGGTAAGGGCGCGGGCGGATTGCCCAGCGCCAAAATCACGATATCAGCCGCTATGGGCGCGCGGTCCGCAAGCTGCGCCGCCAGCGGCCGCCCGCCGGCCGCCGGCAGGATGCCGGTTACCTCGCCGAACACCCGCACCAGGCGAACATTGGCAGGCGCCCCGCGCTCTGCGCTGCAAAGTATTTCCTGCAGGTAATCCCCGTACAGGGCGCGCGGCAGGAAATCTTCGCCGTTGACGTCGGGCAATCGAGCTTGGGCGTAGTGCAAAAATTGCAACGGATCGCGTGAATCGGCCGACAGCCTCGCCGCCGGCACGTTCAGCAGATAGGGAAAGTCGCGCTCGGCGTAGGCCACGCCGCGGCCCATGGCGCCGTTGCGCTCGATCAGGACGATGTCGGCGCCCTCCGCCGGCGATGAGCGCAGCAGGTTGGCGGCGAGCACCGTGCCGGAGAAGCCCGCGCCTACAATAACCAGGGTTTTTGGCATAGTTGAAAAGTCTACCAAGCGCCGCCGGCTACAAGGCCGTGCGGGAAGCGTATTCTTCCGCTAACATTTGACCCGGTTCGTGGTCAAATAGCTCAGTCCACAAAAGGAGCGAGGGGCAACGATGCAACTCAGCAAATTCAGCTATTACTCCGATTTCGTGGTTTATCCCATCGTGGTGAGCGCGCTGACGGCGGTCAATTTCAACCATTTTACCTGGCGTGGCGGCCGGGAATGGGTCGGTGCGTGCGTGGCCGGGCTGGTCCTGTGGACTTTTCTGGAATACGTGCTGCATCGGATTGCGCTGCATCGCATGCCGGTGTTCTCGCCCATGCACAGTCTGCACCACGGCGCGCCGCTCGATTTGATTGGGACGCCCTCGTGGGTCAGCGTCACCGTGTGGCTCGGCGTCATTTTGCTGCCGCTGTGGTGGTTGGTCGGATTCAACGTCGCGAACGGTCTGACGGTGGGAGTGATGATCGGCTATTGGTGGTACGGCTACGTGCATCATGTCATCCATCATCACACGCGCAAGCCGTCGTCCGCTTATTTCAGCAAGCTTCGCGCCTGGCACATGCGTCACCATCATTCACCGAAACGCGGCAACTTCGGGGTCACCACATCGCTGTGGGACCATGTGTTCGGCACCGCCATTTCCGCGCAAAACAAAGCCGTCGTCTCGCCGTGAATGCCGAGCTCAGCATAACCAACCCGATGCGCACCGACGGATTCGAATTCGTCGAGTACGCAGCACCGGATCCGGAATTGCTACGCCGCCTGTTCGAAAGCATGGGGCTGCCGGCGGT
>DATHFW010000304.1:0-2677 GCA_035317945.1 Steroidobacteraceae bacterium
ACTGAGCCTGCTGCAACGCCGTTACCGTTGCCCTTACGGCTGCCGCTTCGCTGACGCTTTCCTGCTGCAATTGGCGCAGCGCGGCCAAGTTATCCTCTACTTCCTGATAGGCCGTGAGTACGGTCCTGCGATAATCCGCTACCTGCTCATCGTACAGTGCCCGCGCCTGCGCGGTCTGCGCCCGATGCCGGCCGGCATCGAACACGGTCAATACGGCCGCCGGACCCACCGACCACAATTCGCTGGGCGCATTCAGCCATGTGGACGAACGCGTGCTATCGAAGCCCGCCGTCGCCGCAAGACTGAATACCGGAAAGTAGGCGGCGCGCGCGACGCCGATTTGCGCATTGGCGGCGGCGACGCGACGCTCGCCGGCCGCGACATCGGGCCGGCGCTCCAGAAGAGCGGAGGGCAAGCCGGGATCTATGGCCGGAGGCGTCAATTCGCCCGGCAATGGATTGAGATCGGTATGAAAAGCGGATGGATTTTCTCCCAGCAGCACCGCGAGGGCGTGCTCGGTCTGTGCCCGCTGCAGCCGGACATCAGCAGCCTGCGTGCGTGCGGTTTCAAGCAGCGCCTGTGCCTGTGCCACATCCGCCAGTGCGGCGCCGCCGCCGTTATGGAGATTCTGCGTCAGCATGAGCGAGTGCTCGTAGTCGGCCACCGTCCTGTCGAGGAGCGATTGTTGAGCATCCTCGGCGCGCAGCGTGAAGTAGTCGGTCGCCAGCTCGGCGTGTATTGACAGGTCGAGCGTCGCCAGATCCGCAGCGCTCGCCTGTTGGGCCGCATTCGCCGATGCAACGGAATTGCGTACGCGGCCCCAGAGGTCCAATTCGTAGGAAAGATCAGCCTGCAAATTGAAATTATTATTGACCGGTTCCGCACCCCGCGGAAAATTCGGCGAATTCTCCGAGGTGCGGGAGCGCGTGGCGGAGGCGCCCGCCGACAGCGTCGGAAACAGATCCGCACGCGCGATCCGCGTTGCGGCGCGTGCCTGCTGCAGCCGTGCGAATGCCGCCTTGATGTCTTGATTGGCGCCGCCCACCTGCGCCTCGAGCGCGTCGAGTTGCGGATCTTGAAACAAAGTCCACCACGGGCCGCGGTTCTGCGCATCCAGCGGCTGCGCCGCCTTCCAGTCGCCCGACTCCTTGTAGACACCCGCGGCGGGCGCGCTCTGCGGTGCCTTGTACACGGGCGCAAACGAACACGCTGCTGCCGTACATGCGGCCAGCATGCCGAGGAGCAGCGGCCGCGCCCGGGGATGCGCCCGCTTCATGTGTGTTTGTCCGCAATACGCACCAGTACACCATCGGTGAGCGAGTCGGGCGGATTGAGAATCACCACGGCGCTGGGCTCGAGACCGGACAATATCTCGATGGTGTTGCCGAAGTCGCGACCCACGACGATGCTCTTGAGCTGCACGCGTTTCCGGCTGTCGACCGTTGCGACTTGCATGCCGGCCGCGCGAAACAGCACCGTATTTGCGGGCAGGCGCAAGGTCTCCGCACTTGCCGGCAGCTTGAAATGCACTTCTGCATACGCGCCGGGGAACACCTCGCGCTGCGCGTTATCCAATTCAAGCTCGACCTGCAGGGTTCTCAACGTGGGATCCAGTGCGTTCGAGGTGCGTACGGTCTTTGCCGAGAATATCTTGCGCGGCTGTTCGGCAAGATGAAGTTCCGCTTCCAGACCCGGAGTGGTGGCGGCGGCATATGCCTCCGGAACCTGCACATAAACGCGCAGCTTATGCGTGTCGGCGATGCGAAACAGTTCGGTTCCGGTGCTTTGGCCGGCATTGATCAACGCCCCAATGTCGGTGTTGCGGGCGGTAATGACGCCGTCGAAAGGCGCAACCACGCGCTTGAACGACTCGAGTTCCTTCAAGCGTGCCACATTGGCGCCAGCCGAGTCCGCCGCGGCTTTCTTGGCCGCGGCATCGCCGGCCTTTTCGTCGGCGTCCTGCTTGGATACCGAGTCTGTCGCGAGCAGTCCCTTCCAGCGCACATTGGTGCTGTTGGAGAGAGATTCATTGGCGCGTGCGGTGGCAAGATCAGCCTGGGCTTGGGCATATTGCTGATCGACTTCCGGAGTTTCGATTTCGCCCAGCACCTGCCCCCGGGTTACCTGGGTTCCGATATCGGTATGCCAATCCTTGAGATAGCCGCTGGTGCGCGCGTAGATGGGCGCCTCGATATATGCCTGCACGGTGCCGGGAAGCACCAGTTCCTCCCCCAGGGTGGTGCGATTGGGGGCGATCGTGATCACTGTGAGCACCGCGGCCTGCGCCGTTTCCTTGCCGAGATCGGAACGCGCCAGCACGCGGCTGACCTCGCCCCACACTCCCAAGGCCAGCGCCACGACGAGCAGCACCAGCGAAAAACGTCGAACATTGCGCCGCAAACTATTATCCGAGTCGCCGGGGGTTGGCTCAGGCATGGGAAATCTCCGCGGAGTGAATCGGGTGCTGCGACGGGCGCCCGTGAATGATCGAGAACACGGTGGGTACGAAAATGAGAGTGGCGATCGTGGCAAAGATGAGGCCGCCGATGACTGCGCGTCCCAGAGGGGCGTTTTGCTCGCCGCCATCCCCCAGGCCCAGCGCCATCGGAATCATGCCGATGATCATGGCCAATGCCGTCATGAGAACCGGGCGAAGGCGGGTAAATCCGGCCTCGAG
>DATHFW010000305.1:0-3423 GCA_035317945.1 Steroidobacteraceae bacterium
CGGACTACCTCAGGCAGCGTTGCCGGCTGGAGGGCCCGGCGGTGGCGGTTTCCGCGGCCTGTGCATCCAGTGCCAAAGTGTTCGGCTCCGCACGGCGCATGATCGAATCGGGACTCATCGATGCGGCACTGGTGGGCGGTACGGACTCGCTGTGTCTCACCACCTTGTATGGATTCCATTCCCTGCAGCTCTCCTCGCCCACGCCGTGCCGCCCCTTCGATGCCGCACGCGACGGCATTTCCATCGGCGAAGCTGCCGCATTCGCGCTGCTGGAGCGCGTACCGGAAAATTTGAATCCCGGCGCCGTTCTGCTCTACGGCGTGGGCGAGTCGAGCGACGCCTACCATATGTCGGCGCCCCACCCGGAAGGCCTGGGCGCAAAACGCGCCATGCAGGCTGCCTTGGCGGCGGCATCGATGGAGCCCGGCGACGTTGATTACATCAACCTGCACGGTACGGGAACGCCGAGCAACGATCGCTCTGAAAGTCGGGCGGTCACCAGCATTTTTGGTCCGACCACGCCGTGCAGCTCGACCAAGGGCGCGACCGGTCATACTTTGGGAGCGGCAGGCGCATTGGAGGCAGTGATCAGCGTACTCGCCATCCAGAATGGAATCATGCCGGGCGGCGTGCACACGGCTCGGATCGACCCGACTCTTACGGCTCACTACATCAAGGAGACCCGGCGCACACCGGTCAGGCGAGTGCTCAGCAATTCTTTTGGTTTCGGCGGAACGAATTGCAGTTTGATTTTCGGCCGTGCGGGATGAGGTTGTCCGCATACATCGGCGGCATCGGCGTCCTGGGTCCCGGCCTCGACAATTGGCCTCACGCTGCCGCGGTGCTGTCGGGCAAACAACCGTATTTACCCGCGCCCACGCTGCTGCCTACGCCGGCGATGTTGCCGCCTGCGGAGCGGCGGCGCACCGGACGCGTCGTGAAATTGGCATTGGCAGTGGCGTTGGAAGCCACCGCCGGTGCCGATGCAGATCCCACCTTGCTGCCCAGCGTGTTCTCCTCGTCCGGAAGCGATGGCCACATCTGCCACGAAATCTGCCAGGCGCTGGCGCTGGCGACCCGCGAGGTATCGCCGACGCGTTTTTCCAATTCCGTGCACAATGTCGCGGCCGGTTACTGGAGCATCGCGACCGGGTCCATGACCGAATCGAATGTCCTGTGTGCATTCGACGCCAGCTTCATCGCCGGTCTGTTGGACGCCTTGACGCAGGTCGCGGTCGACCGGCAATCGGTGTTGCTCGTCGCCTACGACACCGAATATCCTGCGCCCTTGCACGCTAAACGCCCCATCCCGGACGCGCTCGGCGTGGCGATGGTCCTCACTCCCGAGCGCAGCGCCGCCTCGATCGCGAGAATTGATCTCACGCTCACCGATGAAACCGGCGACAGCATGTCGGACCTTCAGCTGGAAGCGTTGCGGCGCGCGATTCCGGCCGCGCGTTCGCTGCCGCTGCTGCGATTGTTGGCGATCGGCGCTGCGGGACGCGCCGTCCTCGACTATCTCGACGTGTCGCGCGCCGCCGTGCAAATCGAACCATGCTGCTGAATCGAGCGTGGATTGAGGCCCGCATTCCCCATCACGGCCGCATGTGCCTGCTGGACGAGGTGCTCGATTGGAACGCGCAACGTATTCGCTGCCGAACCGCCTCTCACCGCGCGCCAGACAATCCGCTGCGTTCGCACGACCGCTTGGGCATTGCCTGCGGTATAGAATATGCCGCGCAAGCCATGGCGCTTCACGGCACACTGGCGGGCGGCGCGGCGACTGGCATGGCGACTGGCGCGGCTGATGCGCCCGCAGGCGGTTCGCCGCGGGTCGGACTGCTTGCCGGCGTTCGCGACGTGCGCTTTTTAGTCCTGCGACTGGACGACATTGAGTCCGATTTGATTTGCGAGGTGACCCACCTCGCCGGTGACAACCTCACGGCGTTGTACGAGTTCGCATTGCGCGATCGCGACAGATGCTTGCTCAGCGGGCGCGCCTCGGTGGTCTTGGATGCGGGTGGACGGCTAAAAATTTGACATCCTCCTCTCCCTCTAGGGCCGAGGATTCCTTCTGCAAGACGGCGATGTCCCGCCGCGAGGATGATGTGAGCTGCGTTGACGTTACGATCATGGATCGCTCCGCACACAATGCACTGCCATCCCCTTATTCCAAGATCTTTCCGGCCTTTGGGGCCGGCGCGGCTGTCACACACGCTGCAGGTCTGGGTGGAAAACGCTTCGTCAACTTCGTCGAACCACACGCCTGCGTCAGCGCACTTGTACTGCAGCATGGTTCGAAATGTGCTCCATCCGGCATCGAGCACCGACTTGGCCAATCGGGTCTTTGCCAGAGCGGAGGCATTGACGTTGCCGACAACGATCGCACCGTTGGCCTTCACCAATCGGGTGCTCAATTTGTGCAAGAAATCTTTGCGCCGATTCGCGATCTTGGCGTGAATCGCTCGGGTTCGGTTTCGAAGGCGGGCCCGCTGGGCGCGGGCCAGGGCGGGTTCCAAGTCACGATAAAAGCGCTCGGCCTCGATCGGCGGAATCGCCTCGTCACTGAACGCAGCAAAAGTCCTCAACCCCAGATCGATGCCCAGACTCGGGACCGAGCGATCAAGAATCGATTGGGCGGTCGGTTTATTTCTCCCATCCCCGACTCGCTGCACGCTAGGCACACAGATATTCAGATACCAGCGTCCGCGGCTGTCTTCACTGAAATTACCCGCACGCAGTTCGAAGTTGCCCAACCCATAGCTGTCCCACAGCGACAACCAACGTCCTGCGAAGTAGACCTGTCCCCCGCGATAGCGAATCGTTCTGACCTTAAAGGGAATCCAGCCCAAGGATCGGCGGGCACCGCCGCTCTTGCGCCAGGCGAGGCGGACTTTTTGATGTTGTCGGCGACACCGCGCGTATTGTTCCGCGATCTCCTGCACCGCTTGAACCGGAAGATGCAAGGCACACTCACCGCGCGTGGCGCCTTTGAGGAAGGGCCAGAAATCAAATCCCGACAAGAATCGCCGCTCGCGCTCGAACACTTTGACCGACAGTTCGTTGCAGTAATGAAAGACCGTGTTGACCTCGCGCGCCAA
Source organism: Steroidobacteraceae bacterium (assembly GCA_035317945.1). Taxonomy (GTDB): domain Bacteria; phylum Pseudomonadota; class Gammaproteobacteria; order Steroidobacterales; family Steroidobacteraceae; genus Bog-1198. The sequence goes on from DATHFW010000305.1 coordinate 3,102, forward strand.
GCCGCAAAGCCACACAGCGTGCTTGTCCTTCACCCGCAGGCGCAGGACCCGAACAGCGGCAACTCGAGAACTGGACATCCATACAGTATACCGAAAACCCAACCCATACCGCCTCGGCAAACATCGAGAAATGCGAGTCGCGAGAGGCACGCAAGGCTACGCGTAGCGCTATCCCTCGCCGGCCTGAACGCCGGCGTTTCTCGCGGGGAAATAGGATGAAGCCCTTCCTGCCGTTCACCCGGCCTTTCATCGAAGAGCAGAGCATTGCCGCGGTCGCGGAGGTATTTCGGTCAGGCCAGCTGGCCAGCGGCCCCAAAGTGGT
>DATHFW010000306.1:0-2069 GCA_035317945.1 Steroidobacteraceae bacterium
GAGACGCGCCTCTACGATTCCGACAAGGATGAGACCCGCTCGATGCGCTCCAAGGAAGAAGCCAACGATTATCGGTATTTTCCGGATCCCGACCTGTTGCCGGTGGTGGTCGATGAGATGTTCATTGAAGCGGTTCGTGCCACATTGCCGGAGCTGCCGGATCAGAAGGCGGCACGTTTTGCGCAGGACTTCGCACTGTCGGCCTACGATGCCGGTGTGCTCTCCGCGAGCCGCGAACTCGGCGCTTATTTCGAAGCGGTAATAGCCGGTCTCGGAGCCGGCCACGCCAAGCTCGCGGCTAACTGGGTGATGGGTGAATTGTCGAGTGCCCTGAATCGCGACAATGTCGACATCGAGAATTCGAAAGTCAATCCTCGACAGCTGACCGCTCTGCTGAACCGCATCGTCGATGAGACGATTTCCGGCAAGATTGCCAAAGAAGTGTTCGAGGCCATGTGGTCCGAGGGCAAGGCGGCGGACGCCATCATCGAGGCAAAGGGCCTGCGTCAAATCACCGACTCGGGCGCCATCGAGGGCGTGATCGATGCGGTCATCGCCGCGAATCCGAAACAACTGGCAGACTACCGGTCGGGCAAGGACAAGCTGTTTGGATTTTTCGTCGGACAGGTCATGAAGGCCACCGGCGGCAAGGCGAATCCCGCACAGCTCAACGAGCTGTTGAAAACCAAGCTGGGTGGCGGCGGAAATGCATGACCGCGATACCTTGCATCGCTTCCTGTTCGAGCGGTACCCGATTCGCGGGCATCTGGTTCACTTGGATGCCGCCTGGCGCGCGCTGATCGAACATCGCCACTACCCGGACGCGATTCGCGAAACTCTGGGAGAAGCGGTGGTCGCCTCGCTGTTGTTGGCGGCGACCATCAAGTTTGAGGGCGTTTTGTCGTTGCAGTTGCAGGGTGGCGGTCCGGTGCATCTGTTGCTGGCGCAGTGCACCAGCGGCCTAGGCGTCAGAGGTCTGGCGCGCTATCGAGATCTGGGCTTGAGCAGTTCGTTGAAAATTCGCGATCAGGTGGGCGAGGGCAATCTCACCGTCACCTTGGAGACCGATGAGGGCGCGCAGCGCTACCAGGGCATCGTGCCCATCGAAGGCGAACGCCTGGCCGACTCGCTGCAGGCGTATTTCCAGAATTCCGAGCAATTGCCGACGCGGCTCTGGCTGCACGCGGACGCACAAGGCGCCTCAGGGATGTTGCTGCAGAAACTGCCCGGCTCAGGGTCGGTGCCGGCCGCGGATGCGGAGGCGATCGACGATGCCTGGCGTCGCGTGCAACTCATCGCCGACACCCTGACGCCGGAGGAACTGCGCACGCTGGCGGATGCGGAGATTTTGCACCGGCTGTTCAACGAGGACGATCTGCGATTGTTTGAACCCTCGCCCGTATATTTTCGCTGCCGCTGCTCCCGCGAACGGGTCGCCGGCATGCTGCAGGGTCTTGGCGAAGCGGAAACACGCTCGGTGATCGCCGAACGCGGCAAGGTCGAAGTGCACTGCGATTTCTGCAATCGCGCTTACGTGTTCGACGCGGTGGATGTCGCTCAGCTGTTCAAGGCCGCGGTGGCGGCGGACAGTGGCAGCTCTGTTCACTAGCGTGCCCGCGACGCGCTAGCGTTACGGCGGGCCAAGCTTACGGCTACGCGGCTCCAATTCGTACTGTTGAGCACTGTGTTGGCCGGCAGCGCCCCGCCCGGCGGCGCGCCGTTCTACGCCAATACCTTTGAGAAACTTCCCGCTGCTGCGGCACTCACTGCCCTGGGACGCGAACTGTTTTTGGACCCGGGGTTGTCCGCCTCGGGAAAATTGGCCTGCGCGAGCTGCCACGATCCGCAGCATGCGTTCGGACCGCCGAACGACCTGCCGGTGCAGCGCGGCGGCGGCGATGGGCGCAGTTTCGGCGTGCGCGCCGTGCCTTCGCTCAAGTACACGCAAAATGTTCCGCCCTTCACCGAGCATTTCATCGACGATGAGGGGGATGACAGCGTCGATCAGGGACCTGCGGGAGGACGCACCTGGGATGGACGCGCGCAGTCGTTTCATGATCAGGCGCGCC
>DATHFW010000307.1:0-7232 GCA_035317945.1 Steroidobacteraceae bacterium
AGGACGGAAATATCCTGCTCCAAAAAGGGTTCGGCTATGCCGACGTCGGCCGGCAAATCCCCATGGATACCGAGCGCACGATGATCCGAGCCGGTTCCACGTCGAAACTCTTCACCTGGACGGCGGTCATGCAACTGGTCGAGCAGGGTAAGCTCGATCTCAATAAGAATGTCGATGAGTATCTGGATTTTAAGGTTTCGCCCGCTACCGGGAAGTCCATCACGCTGCTCGACTTGATGAATCATCGAGCCGGGTTCGAGGAGGGACTGAAGGATATTATCGCAACCGACCCGCACGGCTTGGAGTCGACGGAGACCTACCTTAAACAGCATCCGCGACCTTTGCTGTTTCCGCCGGGAACGGTGCCGGCTTATTCGAACTACGGTGCGGCATTGGCCGGTTACATTGTGGAGCGAGTCTCCGGTGAGCCGTTCGAGCGCTATGTTGAGCGGCACATCTTTACGCCGCTTGGCATGATGCATTCGACCTTCGATCAGCCGCTGCCCGCTCGTTTCAAAGATGCAGTTTCGCAGGGCTATGGAACGGCCTCGATGCCGCCGCACCCCTACGAATTGGTGGTAACCGCGCCGGCCGGCAGCCTAGCCACGACGGCGGCGGATATGGCGCGTTTCATGATCGCCCAGTTGAACCAAGGACGAATGGGTGATTCTGAGATTCTGAAGAGTCAAACGACGCGCCTGATGCAAAGCCCTTCGGAGACCGCACTGCCCGGATTCAGCACCATGGCTCACGGCTTTTTCTATGAAACCAGAAACGGCCGCGCTCTCATTGGCCACGGCGGCGATACGGTGGTCTTTCACACGGAACTCGATTTGCTGCCCGAGGAGCACGTGGGGATTTTCTACAACTTCAACAGCAGAGGGCGAGATAGTGCGGTCTACGGCTTGCGCAAGGCGCTGTTGGATCGATTCATGGATCGATACTTTCCGACATCAGCGCCCGCATCCAGCGCGCCGACCCTCGCAACTGCCCCGCAAGACGCCCAACAGATCGCAGGGCGCTACGAAGGCTCGCGCCGTGTCGAGCATGGCTTCTTGAGCCTTTTCTACCTTCTCCAACAATCGGTGATCACGTCTAACCCGGACGGCACCATCTCAGCCCCACAATTCCTAGGCGCCGGCGAGGACATCTTTCACGAAGTGGCCCCGGATCTATGGCGGCACGTCGGCGGTACTCGGCAGTTGGCCCTTCAACGCATCGACAATATCAAAACCGTAGTCGACAGCGAGGATCCGACATCGGTTCTCCAAGCCGTGCCCCTCTATCGTTCCTCAGCGCTGAATTTGCCGCTCTTACTGATTGCATTCGCCATATTGGCGCTCACGGTCTTATTTTGGCCGATCTCCTGGCTGGTGAGACGGGGTTACGGCGTTCAATCCAGGCAATCGGTGCCGCTGCGGCGCGTGCGGCTATACACGCGGCTCGCTGCGGCCTTCGACGTGCTGTATTTGGTCGGATGGATGATGCTGCTGAAGCCTGTTCTCAGCCTTGATCTGCAGGTTTATTCCGCGGCACTTGATCCGGTGGTTCGCATGCTGCAGTTCGCGGGGCTCGCGGCGATCGCCGCGGCGGCGGTCGGCCTCTGGAGCATGTGGCGACTATTTAAGTTGGAAGTCTCTATGCGTTACCGCCTGTGGAACGGCGCGCTCGTCGCGTCCATGCTCGGCATTGTGTGGATCGGATTCGTGGGCAAGCTGATCAGCTTCAACTTGAACTATTAGCGTCGCGCCGGCTATCCGGCGTAGCCGCTCAATGTATGTACTGGCAAAAAAATGCCTGGCATCAGTGCAGCGAGAACAGGCGTCTGATGTTGGCGGCGACGCGATCCGCCAATGTCGGCCCCGTTGCTTGCTCGTCCTTCTCACGGTGGCCGAGCACCGTGCGATTCGCAAGCTGCCGGCTGGCCAGGATTTCGCTCAACTCCTGGGCCATGCTGGGACGGGCCTTGAGCAGCGGGGAGAGTGACTGCTTGGATATCTCATAAATCGCGGCCCGGGTGAGGGCGGTAAGTTCGCCGTTCAGCGGCGCACCGGTAAGCAGTCCGACCTCGCCGAAGTAGTCTCCCGGCACCAGTCGGATGACCTCGAGCTTTCGTCCATTTTCCTCCTTCGATCCAACGAGCACGCCGTAACTGATGATGCACAAGGCCTCCAATACCGTACCCGTGCCGGCGATCAACTCGCCAGGCTTGTAATCCTTTCGCTGCATCTGCGAGGCTAACGCAGCTCTTTCGTCCGCAGTCAAAGTCGAAAAAAGCGATATTCCAGCAAGCAGACGTTCAGGTATTCCCGACTCCCCCTTGTCCTCCAAATCAGTTTTTCTGGGTGAACTAGAGAGGCGGGGCGCAAACTTGGTTCCGGCAGCGGCTGCCGCCCGGTAGACCCGCTCGAAGAGTTCGTTCTGCGCCTTATCGACGATGCTGACATCCGCAACTGAGTACGACAGCTCGAAATCGATCATCTCCGCGCTGAGATCCTTGACGGTGACGCTGGGCTCGGGCGCGCGCAGGATATGCGCGCTGCCGAGAAGCACTTCCTTCAACAAGTTGCAGCCGGCGGCGGGTGTCAGCGAGGGCTCCAATTTGATGCGGATACTGGCGCCATGAGTCTTGGTCGGCGTGCTGCAATTCACCAGCTTGGATTTCGCGATGACGCTGTTAGGGATGATCGCCACATCTTGGTTTCCGGTCAGAATGTGAGTTGCGCGCCAATTGGTTTCGATCACCCTACCCTGAAGGCTGTCGTCGATAATAATCCAGTCGCCGACGCGGTAAGGGCGCTCGATATTGAGAACGATGCCGGAAAACACATCTCCGAGAGAGCTTTGCAGCGCCAGACCGATAATGATCGCCAAAGCGCCGGAGGTCGCCAGCAGGCCTCTCACCGGCAGGTCGAAAACATCGGCGACGATTGCGAAAGTCGCCGCGATATAGATGAGAGCGGCCAACAAATCCTGAACCAGTTTCGATTCGCGCGGCTGTCGTCCCAACACGACGAACGCACGCAAGGAGCCGGCCGCGAGCCATGCAGCGCCCAGCCACCACATGACTTCGAGTGCGCCGACGAAGAGACGCTTGGGTTCGGTGCCGATCGTCACGCCGGGGCGATAGGGAACGACGCCGCCGGCCAGCAGCAGGCCGGTGAGGATCATAAAGACCAAAAGCTGGGTAAGAAAAACTGCCAGGGAGCTGCGCGTCCGCCAGTAGCGGGCGGCGAAATAGCCGGCGACGATCACGACTCCCGCCAGAAAAAGCGGGTCAGTCACCGTCGCTTGAATAGAAGAAAACGAGATGGTCATATTGCATGACGTGACAGGCCCGATCCTTGGAGGAGAGTAGCAGGTTGCGCACATCGCCGCGATGTGCGGCGCCTACCACCGCTTGACGCCTGCTTGGCTTATGGAGCCGCTGGTACCAAGCGAATGCGCGTAATTTCCGACGGAACCCCGAAACGATTCGGCGGTCCCCAGTAGCCGGTGCCGCGGCTTACGTAGATCGACAAGTTTTTCAATCGATGCAGGCCGCCGGTGAAGGGTTGGAAGAAACGCACGAATAGATTCCAAGGCCAGAACTGTCCGCCGTGCGTGTGGCCTGAAATCTGCACATCGAAACCTGCCTCAGCGGCGGCGCTCGCCGAGCTTGGTTGATGGGCAAGCAATATCTTTGCCCCGGCATCGGCCGGTGCGCCACTCAACGCAGCCGCAGGGTCGCTGCGCTGCGCGGGATCGAAGTGATGGGCGCTGTAGTCGGTCACACCGGCGAGCACCAACGATGCGCCGTCGTGCTTTAGGACCACGTGCTCATTCTTGAGGACGTGCATGCCGAGACGCCGAATCTCCTCGGTCCATGCGCGCTCTCCGGAGTAGTACTCGTGATTGCCGGTGACAAAGAAGGCGCCGTGGCGCGCGGCCAATCCAGCCAATGGCGCAGTATGAACCGACAGCTGCTGCACCGAGCCATCGACCAAGTCCCCAGTCACCGCGATCAGGTCTGCGTTCAAGTCATTGACGCGGCGAACGATTCCTTCGACGAATCCCCGTTTGATCGTCGGGCCCACGTGCACGTCACTGATTTGCGCGATCGAAAAGCCATGCAAGGCGCGCGGTAGACCGAGCACCGGAATGCGCACCTCGACGATGCCGGGTCTGCGCCGCGCGATGATCAACCCGGCCACCGTCATGAACAAGGCGAGAAACAATGCCGCTTGAGCACTCGGTGCCATCCAGTGCCGCGACTGTTCGCTGGACATGAACAGATGTGTGCCCGCCAGCACAACATCGCGGAGCAGCGTCAGTACGAAAAGAGAAGAGAAAAACCCCATCGCCGTGAGGCCCACCCAGGATATACGGTCAGCCAGCTTCCGATCGAGCATGGTCCGAGCTCGCATGGAGACGGGAATAAACAGGCAAAAAGCCACCAACAGGGCGATACCCGCGGTTATGACAATAGGGCCGAGCGACATCGCCGATAGCAGCCGCCAGCCCACATAGCCCGGCAGTGCGAGCAACAGCCACAGAGGATGCAAGAGCAGGCGGCGAACGTTCCGGGCAGAGTTCATCCGAATGAACAGTGGTGGCGCTACAATGCAACTTCAAGAGCGGGGGGTATCAAGTGAATCTAAGTTTCGTCGAAGGCGCCGGTGACGTGTCCCTGAAATACGAAACCATCGGTAGGGCATTCGACGAAACTGCGCATCGATTTGCCGAGCGCGATGCGCTCATTGTCCCCTCACAACGGGTTCGGTGGAGCTATGCGGAACTCAAACGCCGCGTTGATTTGTTCGCCGCCGGGCTGCTGTCGCTGGGCTTGAATCCGGGTGATCGGATCGGAATTTGGGCGCCCAACTGCGCCGAATGGACCGTGACCCAATTCGCCAGCGCCAAAGCGGGTCTGATTCTGGTGAATATCAACCCCGCGTATCGCCTGTCCGAATTGGAGTTCTGCCTCAAGAAAGTAGGCTGCCGCGCACTCATCACGGCAGAACGGCTCAAAAGCAGTGACTATCTCGCCATGCTTCGCGCCTTGGCGCCTGAGCTCGACAGCTGCACCACCCCCAATGGACTGATCAGCGCGAGGTTGCCGCAGCTTAAAATGGTCATCCGGTTAGGGCGCGCGCAGACCGCCGGATGCCTCAATTTTGATGAAGTGCTGCAGCTGGGAACACAGTCAGATCGCGCGCGTCTTGATCAGATTGGCTCGGACTTGCAGCCGGATGAGGCCATCAATATTCAGTTCACCAGCGGAACTACGGGTCTGCCGAAGGGAGCCACTTTAAGTCACTACAACATTTTGAATAACGGTTACTTCGTCGGTCGCGGGATTGGGCTGACGGAACGCGATCGAATCTGCATTCCCGTGCCGCTATATCATTGCTTCGGCATGGTCATGGGAAATCTCGGCGCCATCACGCATGGAGCCGCGATGATCTACCCGGCCGAGAGTTTCGATGCGGTGAAAACATTGGAAACCGTCGATGCAGAGCGGGCAACCGCCCTCTATGGCGTACCCACCATGTTCATTGCTGAATTGGAAACCCCCGAATTTGCGCGTTATGACCTGTCGAGTCTGCGAACTGGAATCATGGCGGGGTCGCCGTGCCCCATCGAAGTCATGAAACGCGTGATCAGCAGCATGAATCTTACCGAGATCACGAATTGCTACGGGATGACGGAAACGAGTCCTGTGAGCTTTCAAACCGCCAGAGACGATTCGTTTGAGCGACGCGTGTCGACCGTCGGTCGCGTGCACCCGCATGTCCAAGTCAAGGTGGTCGATCCGCAAGGACGGTGCGTGCCGCGCGGAGTACAAGGCGAGATACATACCCGGGGCTATTCCGTCATGAAAGGCTACTGGGATGATGCGGAGAAGACTCGCGATGTTCTCGATGACGCCGGCTGGATGCACACCGGAGACCTGGGTGTCATCGACGCACAAGGCTACGGCAATGTGACCGGGCGCTTGAAGGACATGGTTATCAGAGGCGGCGAGAACATCTACCCGCGCGAGGTGGAGGAGTTCTTGTATCGGCACGACAAAGTGCTGGCGGTGCAGGTGTGCGGAGTACCGGACATCAAGTTCGGCGAAGAGGTCTGCGCATGGATTCAATTAAAGCCGGGAACGAGCAGCACCGAGGAAGAGTTCCGCGAATACTGCAAAGGCCAAATCGCCCACTATAAAGTCCCGCGATATATTCGCTTCGTCTCCGAATTTCCGATGACCATCACCGGAAAGGTGCAGAAGTTCGCCATGCGCGACCACATGGTCAGAGAATTGGGTCTATCGGAAGCAAAGACCGCCTGACAGTTCTTAGGCTCGGCGCCTCAGCGCGGTTTTTGGAACTTCAGTACGAAATTATCCGCCTCGCCGATGGCCGCATACTTAGCCCGGTCCTTGTCGCCCTCCGCAAAGCTGGGCGGCAGCGTCCAAACACCCTTGGCCCAATCCTTCGTATCGCGGGGATTGGCGTTGATTTCTGAGGACCCAACGAGCACGAATCCGGCCTTCTTCGCCAGCGCGATTGCATAATCCTGGCGCACATAGCCATTGTCACCCTTCGGGTCCTGCGCAACATCGTTGCGGCCGCGATGTTCTTCGATGCCGAGGATGCCGCCGGGTTTCAGTGCCGTGAAGCATGCCGCTAATGCTTGGTCGGCATAACCTTCGCCCATCCAGTTGTGCAGGTTGCGAAAGGTGAGCACGAGATCGGCCGAGCCGGGCGGAGCGATATCGAAGTGCCCCGCGCCCAAATAAGTCTCATGAATCGTGCCGAGCCGGTCTTTTTCCGCAGCGAGGCGCGCGCGGAAGCGCGCCACTCCGGCATTCTCCTCGCCGCCGGGCGCCGGCAATGCGATGGTGTAGTGACCGCTTGGCGCAAGGTAGGGGCCTAAAATGTCCGTCCAGTAGCCGCCGCCCGGCCACAACTCCACCACGTTCATTTTCGGAGTGATTCCAAAAAACGTCAGCTCCTCGATGGGATGGCGTGCCTTATCGCGCGCTACTGCGGCGGCAGGGCGCGCGGGGCTTGCGACCGCCGCGGCCAATGCGGGATCGGCGGCAGCGGCCGATGCGGTGACAGAACTCATGGCGGTGATCACCGCGGCCACGAAAAACGATCGAACGAAATTGATTAACATGATTTGTCCTTCTCGATTCAATTCGGCGGAGTTTCGCCGCTGAACGGTACCGCCGTCGCGCCGATGACTGTGCCGATGGT
>DATHFW010000308.1:0-4156 GCA_035317945.1 Steroidobacteraceae bacterium
CGCACAGGCCTTCGACATCCCCGGCAGAATAACGGCCGTATGTATTCCGGCACGAAACCGGGGATGTCGAAGGCCTGTGCGACCCCGGCATCGAACGCAACTTGCCGAATGTTGTTGCCATAGTCGAACACCGGGATTCCCATGCGCTTGAAGCGCAGCAGGAATTCGACATGCTTGGCCATCGACAGTGTGGCGGCCGCAGCCGTGCCGGCAGGATCGCCGACGCGCCGCTCGTCCCACTGCTCGATCGACCAGCCTTGCGGCAAATAGCCATTGACCGGGTCATGCGCGGAGGTTTGGTCGGTCAGCGCGTCAGGCTTGATGCCGCGCTCGAGCAGCGTGTCGAGCACATCGACAATATTGCCGAGCAGCGCGACGGATATCGGCTTGCCAGTCCTTTTTGACGTCTCGAGCATCGCAAGCGCGTCACTCAAATCCTTCGCTTGCGCGTCGATATAACCGGTTTCGACGCGTTTGGCGATTCGGCTTGGGCGGCACTCGACGGCCAAAAGCGACGCGCCGGCCATGGTCGCGGCCAGCGGCTGCGCTCCGCCCATGCCGCCCAAACCCGCCGTCAGAATCCATTTGCCATTGAGGTTTCCGCCGAAGTGGCGCCGCCCCATTTCGGCAAATGTTTCATACGTGCCCTGCACGATTCCTTGGCTGCCGATGTAGATCCACGAACCCGCGGTCATCTGGCCGAACATGGCCAATCCCTTGCGATCGAGCTCGTGGAAATGTTCCCAGGTCGCCCAGTGCGGCACGAGATTGGAATTCGCAATGAGCACGCGCGGCGCATCCGCATGGGTCGGGAATACGCCCACCGGTTTGCCGGATTGCACCAGCAGAGTCTCTTCATCGGTGAGGGTCTTGAGCATCTCGACGATGCGGTCGTAGCAATTCCAATCACGCGCGGCGCGCCCGATGCCCCCATACACCACGAGTTCGGCGGGATTTTCCGCAACCTCGGAGTCCAGGTTATTCATCAGCATGCGAAGCGGCGCCTCTGTCATCCAACTTCGAGCGCTCAAGGTATTGCCGCGCGCCGCGCGGATGTTTCTAGGCTTTAGGGGGGCGAGCATGCGATTTCCTCTCATAGCGGGATCCGGTTTAGAGTCAATCCGCCGCTAAACCGTTCATTATGCGGGCAAAACTCTCGCGCATTTTATCATCTGCACCGTGCGTGCGGTCTTTGACAACCCAACGCCCGCCGACCATGACGTCGCGGATGGACTTATCGGCACCCGCAAACAACAAACGGTCCAAAGCCGAGTCGGCCGCCGCGCCCGCCATGGCCGCGTGCGAGGCATCCAGAACCAGCCAATCCGCGCGTCGTCCGACCGCGATCGTGCCCACGGGCTGACCGATCGCCTGCGCGCCGTGAAGCGCGGCGTCGCGCCACAGGCGGGTGCCGACATGCGCTTCGCTTTTGGTCGCCAGCACCACCCGGCGCTTCTTGCGCAGACGCTGCTGATATTCCAACCAGCGTAACTCTTCAGCCGGGTTCACGGTCGATTGACTGTCGGAGCCGATGCACAGGCGCCCGTCGGATTCCAAGAAGCGGGCAGTTTCAAACAAACCGTCGCCCAGGTTGGCCTCCGTGCTGGTGGATACGCACACCGTGGCATGGGCCGCTGCAATGCCCTGAAGCTCCTGCGCCGTGGCGTGAGTGGCATGCACCACGCACCAGTGCTGCGTGAGAAGCGCTTGATCCAACAGCAGTTCGATGGGACGGCGGCCGGTGGCGCGCTCGCAGGCACGCACTTCGAGCGATTGTTCGGCGACATGAATGTGCACCGGCAAGCTTGAATCGATGGCGCGCAAGGCCAGCGCGGCCTCGCGCAGATGATCGAGCGGAACCGCTCGCAGACTGTGGAATGCGGCACCGGTTCGTACTACGCCGATGCCGACGCCGCGCTGCCGCTCAGCGCCGATGCGATCTTCGATGGCCCGCAAGAAGGCGTCGGTCTGCAATGCAAAACGCGCCTGCTCAGGCCTCAGCGGCTTCCCACCGAAGTCGCTGCTTTGATAAAGCGTCGGCAAAAACGTCAAGCCGATGCCTGCCAGGGCGGCGGCATCGCCAATCGCTTCCCACAGCAGATTCGCGCCCGCGTAGTGCGCTGCGCCGCTCGGGCGGTGCAGGTAGTGAAATTCCGCCACCGAGGTATAGCCGGCCTTCAGCATTTCGACGAACAGCTGTGTCGCCACCACCCGCAATTCCTCCGGCCCGATGCGATTTGCGAGCGCATACATGGCTCGGCGCCAAGTCCAAAAGCTGTCGCGCGCAGAGGATCGGTATTCGGCGTTGCCGGCCATGGCGCGTTGGAATGCATGACTGTGCGCGTTGGGCATGCCGGGGATGACGATGCCATCGACGCGTTCGATCGCCGTTTCGGGAATCCTGTGCGGCTCTGAGGCCGCGCCCGCATCGATAGCGGTGATGATTCCTTCGGTCGAAACCGTGACCAGCACATCGCGAATCCAGCCTTGCGGCAAATAGGCGGACTGCAAACGGTAAATAGCCATCTTGGGTATCATAACGTTGTGCTCAAATCTTCGGACAACGATTGGGATCAAGTGTGGATCGGCGCAAACATTGCGACGATGGCGGGGACCGTTCCCTACGGCAGCATTGATAACGCGGCGCTGGCGATCGAGGGCGAACGGATTGCCTGGATCGGCACTGCCGCCGAAGGACAGCGGCAGGCCCAAGCGCGGCGCATGACTGTCCGCGACGCGGCGGGCTTGTGGATCACGCCCGGGCTGATCGACTGCCATACGCACTTGGTCTACGGCGGAAATCGCTTGGAGGAATTTGAGCAGCGGCTCTGCGGAGCGTCATACGAAGAGATTGCGCGTGCCGGCGGCGGCATCCAATCAAGCGTGCGGGCAACCCGCGCTTCCTCGCGCGAAGCGCTCTACGAATCAGCGCTGGAACGCCTCACGTGTTTGATGGCGGAGGGCGTCACCACCATCGAGATCAAGTCAGGCTACGGGCTGGAACTCGCCGCAGAGCGCCGCTTGCTCGAGGTCGCGCGGGACCTGGGCGAAAAGCAGCCCATCTCGGTGAAGAAAACCTTTCTCGGATTGCATTCGCTGCCGCCGGAAAGCGCTGCGCAGCGCCAGCGATTTGTGGACGAGGTCAGCGGGCCTTGGCTCAACGAGTTGGCCGCAGCCGGATTGGTGGATGCCGTCGACTGCTTCTGCGAAGGCATTGCATTCTCCGCGGCGGAAACGGAGCAATTCCTCAAGGCTGCAAAAAAACTGGGGCTTCGCGCGCACGTGCACGCGGGTCAGTTGAGCGACCTGGCTGCGCCGCAACTGGCTGCGAAATACCATGCGCTGTCCGCCGATCATCTCGAGTTCGTGAGTGCCGATGGCGCACGAGCGATGGCTGCCGCGGGTACCGTGGCTGTGTTGCTGCCGACCGCCTACTTCACACTGCGACAGACCACGCCGCCGCCCATCGCATTGTTTCGCGAGGCCGGCCTGCCGCTCGCCGTCGCCACCGACAGCAATCCCGGAACCTCCCCGTGCACCTCCATCCTGCTTGCGATGAGCATGGCTTGCACCCTGTTTGGTTTGACGCCCGAAGAGGCATTGGCGGGCGTGACGCGCAGCGCCGCGCAGGCACTCGGTGTGCTCGAGGATGTAGGCACCATCGAAGTCGGCAAACGCGCGGATTTGGCGTTTTGGCGTATCGAGCGGCCCGCGCAACTCTGTTACGGCCTGGGCGGCAATCCTCTCGCCGCCGTGATGTATCGAGGGAAACTCCGCGAGCCAGCCTCGGCTCAGTGATGATGACCGGTTGGTGTGGCGCTCGCCAGGAAGGGTAAGCAGCCGCGAGGCAACGAAAAGACGCAGTTGCCTCGCGGCTGCTTACCCCTCCTGACGGGTACTCGAACCGATCAGCATCACGATGCCGATGCTACCGGCGGGTGTTGGACACCGTGTCGGCGATATCGCGACTTGGGGTTCATGGCGCAGGCGCGACCTTAGGCAGACTGCCGAAATGCTGTAGTCTTTGCCGCATGCGATCAACGGCGGCATTCACGGCGGCGAGCCTGCTTGCGGGCTGCCTGGCAGCGGCCGCGTGCCGCGCCGATCAGCCCCCGCCGGCGCTCGATGAAATCGTCGTGACCGCTGAGCGCGCAGG
>DATHFW010000309.1:0-21637 GCA_035317945.1 Steroidobacteraceae bacterium
GGCGCTTCCGGATCCGGAAAATCGATGACGGCGCTCGCCGTCATGCAACTGCTGCCGGAGAGCGCGACGATGACGGGGACGGTGCGCCTGCGCGGCGAGACGCTCACCGGGAAAATCGATGCGCAGATGCAGCGTATTCGCGGCCGTGACGTCGCCATGGTGTTTCAAGAGCCCATGACGGCATTGAATCCTCTGATGCGTATCGGCGATCAAGTCGCTGAAACGCTGCGGCTGCATGGCGCCGTATCCGCTCTCGCCGCGCGCAGCGCAGCGCGCGAAGCGCTCGATCTGGCCGGGCTGTCCGGCGAGCAGGGCGCGCTCGATCGATTTCCGTATGAGCTGTCCGGCGGCCAGCGGCAGCGGGTGGCGATCGCCATGGCGGTGGTGATGTCGCCGCCGCTGCTCATTGCGGATGAGCCGACCACCGCCTTGGATGTCATCACACAGGCGCAAGTATTGTTGCTTCTGCAGGAGTTGGTCCGGGCGCGCACCATGGGCCTGGTTTTGGTAACTCACGATCTCGCGGTCATTGCGCAGCTCGCCGATCGCGTCGCAGTCATGCAGCAGGGTGAGATTGTCGAGCAGGGAGCAACCGCGGAGCTGTTGCGCGGGCCGCGCCATCCGTACACGGCGGCGCTGTTGGCGGCGGCGGCGTTGAAACCAAAGCGCATGGCCCGCCAGGTCAGTTCTCCTGAGGTATTGCAGGCCTGCGGCATCATTCGTGAATACCCGCGCCGGAGAAGGTCGCTGTGGCGCGCGGCAGCGCCGCTGCGCGCAGTCGACGGTGTTTCCTTAGCCGTTCATGCCGGCGAGACCGTGGGCTTGGTTGGGGAGTCCGGTTCAGGCAAGTCGAGCCTGCTGAAAGTGATCCTCGCGCTGGAACGATCGCAGGGCGGGCAGGTGCGCTTGCTGGGCGAAGAGTTTTCCAATGCGACGGGTGTGAACCTGCACCGCCTGCGCCGCGCCATCCAGGTCGTATTCCAAGACCCGTACGGCAGCTTCGACCCGAAGTGGACGGTGGAGCGGTTGATTGCCGAGCCTTTTTTTCTGTTGAACGCGCCGCCGTCGGCGGCCGAGCGGCGCCGCAAAGTCGCCGTTGTCTTGGAACAGGTGGGTTTGTCGGCGACCGATGCGCGACGTCTGCCGCACGAATTCTCCGGCGGCGAGCGCCAGCGAATCGCGATTGCGCGAGCATTGATTACCGAGCCCGCCGTCATCGCGTTCGACGAAGCGGTCTCGGCGCTCGATGTGTTGTTGCGCGAGCAGATCCTCGAGCTCTTGGCGAAACTCGCGGACCGGCTCAATGTGGCATACCTGTTTGTGTCGCACGATTTGCAGGTGATACGAGCCATCGCCGATCGCGTCTATGTCATGCAACGCGGGCGGATCGTGGAGGAAGGGCCAACGGAATCCGTATTTGCGTCGCCGCGTCACGCCTACACCAAGGCGCTGCTCGCGGCCACGCCGCAGCTGCCGGTGAACCGGTGATCGGTCCTCGCCTCATGACCGCCCGGCTGATTCGGCTCAATCGAAGCTCGCGGGACAAGCGGCGCGCGAGAATCATCGCAGCGGCAGGGCTTGGCGTGATGGTGGTGTTCGTGTGGGCGGAGCGCGGCCTGGTTGCGCAGGCGGTGACTTGGCTGCGGCTGCACAGCCTGGTCTGCGCCGGCCTCGCGGCCATTGCGTGCGCCATTCAAGTCGCACGGCGCCGCGTGTTGAAACGCCAGGAATTTGCCGGATCCTGGCTGGCTGCGGTGCCGATGAGATCGCGGACGGCACGTTGGGAGGCGCTGATCATCGAGAGCCTTCCCGCAACGGCGGCCCTGCTCGCACTGACGGTGCTTGGCTCGAGTGTGGGCCTGGTGTTCGCCATCGCCGGCGGCGGACGCGGCGGCCCGCTCTTGGCGGTCTGGGCGACGTTGAGCGCAGGCGTGGCGATCGGAGTTGCCGTCGGCTATGCGATGCCGTCGCCAAAACCGGTCGATTCACCGCCGGGCTCGCGCTATGTTCCTCACCGCAAAGCCAATCGAGCCGCGAAGATTCGGCCGTCATTCGCGGCCTTGGGTGCTTGGCCGGTTCGTCAGATGTTCGCTTGGACACAGCCGAAGATGGTGGCTCGGGCCACGCTGCCAATTCTCGTCATGATGCCGATGGGTACGACCGCGGATGTCGCCATGGGTGTGATTGCCGTGTTCGGCGTGAACGGCGCGCTGGTGCTTTTGTGCATGGCGGCCATTCGGTTGAGCGACCTGGCTCGCCGTTGGATGGCCCCGTTGCCGGTGCGCGCCGGCGTCGTGACGCGCGCATTTCTACAGCCCACGGTCGGGGTCATGGTCGGAGCCGGCGCCGTTGAGTTCCTGCTGTTGCTCGCGTTCGGCGTGTCCTATCGCATTTCCGCGGCCGCAGGCTTAGGCACGGCTGCTGTCGGCTGCCTCGCGACCACGGGCGGCGTACTGCTGCGCCGTGCACGCCTCAGAGGCCTGCCGTGAGCGGCGCGATCCTGGAGATCCGCGGGCTGCGCGCAGGCTATGGGCCGCGCACGGTGTTGGAGAATATTTCGACAACGCTCTTCGCCGGAGACTGGTTTGTGATCCTGGGTCCCAATGGCTGCGGCAAGAGCACCCTGCTCGATTGCGTCGTCGGCCGCCTCAAGGCGTCGGGCGGCGAAATTTGCATCGCCGGATATTCGCTCGCAAAGAATTCCTATGAAGCCAAACTTCAGCTCGGGTACGGTTGCGCGCCCGATGCCTTGCCGGCTCTGTTGACGTCACGTCAATGTTTGGAAGTGCATGCCGGCGCAAAGGGAGTGGCGGCGATCGGCGATGATCTGTTCGAGCTTGCCGACGAGCTGCGGTTCACGCCCTATCTTGAATCATTCGTCGATACGCTATCGCTCGGCACGCGCCAGAAACTGGCGGTGTTGTTGGCCTTGGTGGGTGACCCGCTGCTGATCGTTCTGGATGAGGCGTTCAACGGGCTCGATCCGGCGAGTGCGTTGATCCTCAAACGTCATCTGCGCGCGCGAATTCAGCGCCGCGGCGGTGCGCTGCTGCTGGCCACACATTCTTTGGACATTGTCGAGCACTATGCGGACCGCGCCGGCGTGCTGATCGACGGCAAGCTCAAGCATGAATGGCCGAAGGACGAGCTACGGCGATTGCGGGACAATCCCAGCAATTTTGAAGCCGCACTGGCGCAGGCGATCGGCGAGCCTTAAGTCTCCTTGCTGAAATGCACCGCGCGGGCGATGGCGCGCGCCAGGCAGTCCGCCGCTGCAGATCCGATGCGTCCGATCTGCGCGGCTCGTAGAGGATTCTTCTCCAGCGGCAGCCGGCCGCTTGCCAGCGCAAAAACTGTGTCGCCGTCGAAAGGAGTGTGGGCCGGACGCACGGCGCGCGCAATGCCATCCTGCGCCATCATGGCGATCCGCTTGCACTCCACGGTGCTGAGATCGGCGTTGCAGGCGATGACGCCCAGCGTGGTGTTGGCGCCCGGCGTCAGCCGGCCGATCGCGAGGAGTCGCGATTCGTCCGGCGCAGGGTCGCTTAGATCCATGGCGCTTGCCGGCGCTCCGCAGCCGCCGAATTCATTCTGAAGTTCAAACGCCCAAGCCCAATAGGTCTTGCCGTCGGGCATCAGCGCCGAGCCCACCGAGTTGAGCGCCACCAGCGCTGCAACGATCAATCCGCCGTGCAAATCCACGGAAGCGGATCCGATGCCTCCCTTGCGCAAACCCGCCATGGCGCCGCGCCCGGCGCCTACTGGGCCCAGGGCAAATTCAGTTCCGGCGGCGCTGCAGGCAGCCAGACCTAAGTCACGGTAGGGCGGAGAAAGGCCCCAATTCTTGTCGCCGCCATTGCCGAGATCGTGCAAAACCGCGCAAGGGACGATCGGAATCGCAGGCGAGCCCGTGCGCCATTGCAAACCGACCCCTTGGCTCGACAGCCATGCCGCGACGCCATCCGCGGCGGCCAGCCCGAACACCGAGCCGCCGGCGAGCACCACGGCATGCGCGCGGCCGACCAAGTTTTCAGCGGCGAGCGCGTCTGTCTCTCGCGTCCCGGGTCCACCGCCACGCACATCCACGGCTGCGGCCCAACCGGCACCGCACAGCAGCGTCGTCACGCCGGATAGCACATCTTCATTCGTCGCGTGACCGACTTGAAGCCCCGCGACGTCAGTGATGAGATTCTTCGGCCCGGGGTGAAACACAATACTTCAGACAGGCTGCCGCGGCTGTGCCGCGATGACCGCCAGTCCTTGGAGCACCAGGTCCGGCACGATCTCGCCATGCGCGCGCATCGTCCCGGCAATCATGCTGGCGTCGCCGCCGGTAATGAATAATCTAGGCGTGGTGCCGGTGCTTTGCCCGACCACCTCAGCGGCGCGATCCGCCATACCGGCCAGCGCGAACACGGCGCCGCGAGAAACGGCCGCGATCGTATTGTTGGCGAGAACCCCGGCGAGAGAGGGTGTGCTGTTGAACGACGCTTGCGCGATATCGCTGGTGTTGCTCAGCAAGACCTCGCGCATCATGTGAATGCCGGGAGCGATCAGTCCACCCAGGTGTTGACCCTGAGAATCCACGCTATCGACTTTGACGGCTGTCCCCGCATCCACCACGCAAATCGCGGTTCGTGCCTTGGTCCATGCACCGATGAGCGCCAGCCAGCGATCCGCGCCCAACAGAGAAGGGTTGAGGTAACCGCTGGTCAGTCCGTGAAACTCACGGGCCGCAGTGACGAACTCGACGCCCACATGAAACTTTTTCTTTGTCAGGTGCGTCAGCGTCTTTGCCATCACGGGTCCCGCGACGTTTGAGACCAGCACACGGTCGGGCTTTTGACCGTTTTCGAATAAGGCGGTAGTCCAAATGCCCGGCTTCGCGTCGCGATGCACGACCGCTTGTTGATCGGATAACCCGGTGCTCGTGAGCCAAGCCCACTTGAGGCGCGTGTTGCCGACATCGATGACCAAAATCATGCGTAATTCGTTACCTTAGGGATGCCGTCAAGCCCGTCGCAAGCGCGCAAGGATAGCATCGCGCTCGAACGATTCAGTTTGCGAAAGCGCAACCGGCGAAAACACACTTTAGATATCTTCAGAATTCTTCACAGAATCAATCCACGTGGCGGCATCGATTTAGGCAGAAAAGCAACATTGTGGTGTTGAGTTCGACTAGTATTTTTTTGCCCAATTATCTATCGTTTTAGTTCGCCAATTATCTTTGTAGCAGAAGTGCAACATCAAAATTCTTGTATTTCTTACAAGAATTTCTAACCACTTCCATCAACTACGCGACCGGTTTCTCCGCCTGCGCATGCGCGGTGAAATCCTATGTAAGGAGCAAACATGCCGAATGATCCAAGTCACACGAAGCCATCGGACCCGGGCTCGAGAAATCTGATCCGCAACGGGTTTTGCCACTCGCTATCGGCACTCGTTGCCGTCGCCTTCGCGACGAACGCGACTGCGCAAACCACGCCCGCCGCCGCCCCCGGAGATAAGGAACTGACGGAAATCGTGGTCACCGGATCCTTGCTGCATCGTACCGAGGTTGAGACCGAATCGCCGGTCACCACGTTCACGGCCGAGCAGATTCAACAAACCGGTCTCACCACGATCGCGGATGTGATTCGCACGGTTTCGGCAGACAACAGCGGCACGATCCCCACCGCATTCGGAGTCGGCTTCGCGGCGGGCGCATCGGGCGTCGCGCTGCGCGGCCTGACCGTCAATTCGACGTTGGTACTCATCGATGGTCGCCGCGCCGCGCCCTATGCTCTGGCCGATGATGGACAGCGCTCGTTCGTGGATCTCAATACAATCCCGCTCGATTCCGTTGACCGCATCGAAGTGTTGAAGGACGGCGCCTCGTCGATTTATGGCGCGGACGCAATCGCCGGCGTGGTTAACGTCATCACCAAGAAGCAATTCCAGGGCGCTACTGTGAGCGCGGAAGTCGGCAAAGGTCAGCACCCCGGCGGCGGCGAGAGCCGCTTCACGGCGACCGTCGGCACCGGCGATCTCGATACCGACCGCTACAACGCCTACTTCAGTGTCGAGTGGCAGGGCGACAGCCGCATTTTAGCGGGCGACCGACCCTTCCCTTACAACACCAACGATCTCTCATCGATCGGCGGGCCCGACAATCGAGCGGGGCTTCCGGGAACATTTACCGGTTCGACTTCAGCCATTGTGGCGCCTTCGGTATTGACGCCCGGATCCGCGTCACCCGCGGTTCTCAACACCACCCAGGTGGGTGCCTATCAGCCGCTCACCTCCTGCGGTCCGGGCACGACTGCCGGGTCAGCGCCATCGGCAATTGGCGGCGCCACCGACAACTATTGTGTGCAGAACAGGGCTGGGTTTTCCGATGATCAGCCGGCCCAACAGCGCATCGGCGTCTCGGGACACTTTACGGTGAAGGTCAATGACAATACTCGAGCGTATATCAACACGAGCTACTATCAGAACAATGTGATTGTCGATACCGGACCGGCACAGCTGCAAAACTCGGTGGCGCTGAACACGGAGAATATCGCGCTGCCGCCGACGCTGCCGAACGGCAGCCTGAATCCGAACAATCCGTTTGCAGCGCTGGGAGAGTACGCACTCACGCAATACGCCTTCGGCGACATCCAACAGCAGCTCGCTCTCAAGAACCACAACTTCCGCATGGTGACCGGGCTGATCGGCAAGATCGGGGACTGGGATTACGATACGGCGCTGGTCATCAATCACACTTGGTTGGATTCCGTTCAACAGGGTCTGTTGAGCTCGAGCGGTGTACTCGCTGCCGTCACGTCCGGCGCCTACAACTTCGTCAACCCGGCGCTCAACACCCCGGCGGTGCGCGCGGCCATTTCGCCCGATTTGGCCAAGACATCCACGACGGATTTAGACTCCCTGGATTTCAAAGTGACGCGGGAGCTGTGGCAACTTCCGGGCGGTCCGTTGGGGATCGCGCTGGGCGCTGAAATTCGCTATGAGGCGCAGGATGATCCGGCACTGAATCCCAACGCAAATGTTCAAGGACTCGGCGTCGCGCAAACCATCGGCTCGCGCAACGTGTATGCCACCTACTTCGAATTCGGTCTTCCCGTAGTGAACACGTTGAATTTCGATATCTCAGGCCGCTACGACCATTATTCGGATTTCGGCGGCGACTTCACCCCCAAGGCCGGATTCAAGTTCACGCCGATCAAACAGGTGGCCTTCCGCGGTACCTACTCGAAAGGATTTCGCGCACCCTCTTTCGCCGAAAACGGCTCCAGTTCGTCCGAGGGATTCATCACTCAGAACCCGCAGGCGTCCTATCCGGCAAGCTTCTGCGCGCCGACCGCGCACAGCGCGGCCTACTGTCTGCCTTACACCTTTGGGATCATTACTGCGGCAAATCCGAACATCAAACCTGAGAAATCGGATAGCTACACCTTCGGCCTGATTTTGGAGCCGATCCCGCAGTTCAGTGCATCGTTTGATTTCTACGACATCAAAAAGAAGAACACCATCGTACCCGGCAACTCCGGCGCTGCGCTGGCTCCGTATTTTGCGGGCCAACCGATTCCGCCGGGGCTTGCCGTACAGCCCGATCAGCCGGATCCGTCGTTCCCCGGCTCGCTGCCTCGGCCGCTGTCGGTCTCCAGCGAGTACGTCAACGCGAATGAGCTGAGCACCGATGGCATCGACATCGACTTGCGCGCCAAATTCGACTTCGATCAGTGGGGCAAGTTCTCCAGCGAGTTGTCGGTCACCAAGATCTTCAGCTTCAAGCTGGTGTTTGACGATGGTACGAGCAACCAATATGTGGGCACGGAGGCGCCGTACAATCTGTCATCAGGTGCGGGCACGCCGCGTTATCGCGGCACGTGGACAAACACCTACGAATATGGCCCGGCCTCGCTGACGCTCACCACCTACTATGTCAGCGGATTTGCCGAGACCGGCGTCGACGCCACGGGCGATCCGAACGCCTGCCTGTCCTTCAGCAACCCCTGTCATGTCGCATCCTTCACCGACTTCGACCTGACGGGCATCTACCACGTCAATGAACACCTTGCGGCATCGTTTTCAGTGCTGAATTTGTTCGACA
This sequence comes from Steroidobacteraceae bacterium, assembly GCA_035317945.1. Taxonomy (GTDB): domain Bacteria; phylum Pseudomonadota; class Gammaproteobacteria; order Steroidobacterales; family Steroidobacteraceae; genus Bog-1198. The sequence continues at coordinate 8,096 of DATHFW010000309.1, forward strand.
AGCTGCCGCCGATCGATCCTGCGGACTATGCCGGCATTAACTACAATCCCACCTATGCCCAGTCGGGTATTGTTGGGCGTTTCTTCAAATTGGGCGCTGTCTACAAATTCTAGCGCAGCGGGTATGACGCAGCAGGCGGACCGGCCCTCCAAGGCCGGTCCGCCCATCGAGGCCGGTCCGCCCTCGGGGAGAGCGCTAAAAGCATCCGGCGGGAATCTTGGCTGGACGCTAAACTGGCGGGATGCCGGTTCCGCGAGCGCCTATGCCTGAATTGCTTATGCCTGAATTGAAGAAAGCCGTTAGGGATGTGCCGGATTTTCCGCGCCCCGGGATATTGTTCCGCGATATTGCGCCCCTGCTGCGTGATCACTTCGATGTCACGATCCAGGCGCTGGATGCGCTGCTCACTGACGAAGAATGGGATGAAGTCGATGCGCTGGCTGGAATAGAGTCGCGCGGCTTCATCTTGGGTGCCGCACTGGCGATTCATCGACGCAAGGGATTTGTGTTGGTGCGCAAACAAGGCAAGCTGCCGCCGCCGGTGGTCGACGTGGCCTACGATCTGGAGTACGGGTCGGGCGTCTTGGAAATGCAAAGAGGCAACGGCCGCGTGGTGCTGGTCGATGATGTTCTGGCGACCGGCGGAACCATGACGGCGGCCGCTGATCTGTGCGAACGCGCGGGCTATCAACTCAAGGCGCTGGTTGCGCTCATTGATCTCAAGATCATCCAGGATTATTCCTGGCGGAATCTGCGGCTACGCGCATCCATCGAATATTAGGCGCTTCTCTGAGCAGTCCCGGCCGCGACCGTGGGTGAACTGCCGCGCACCATCGTGGTGATGGCACTGCGCGTGGAGTCTTCCGGCGTATTCGAGGCGGCGGGAGTGCCGGTGCTTTACTGCGGCGTGGGCAAGGTCAACGCCGCCATCGCTCTCACCCAAGAATTGTCGCGCTATCGGCATCACGGCGAGGATATGCCCTTGGTGGTGAATTTTGGGTCTGCGGGCAGCCGCTGCCATGCGTCCGGGACTCTCGTGGCCTGTCATGAATTTGTCCAGCGCGACATGGATGTCAGAGGATTGGGCTTCGCGCTCGGCGTCACACCCTATGATGAGGCGCCCACGCGCTTGAGCTTCGATCCGGTGTTTCAGCTGCCCGCCGCCATTTGCGGCAGCGGCGATTCGTTCGCTACGGCGGATGTTGCGGTGGATTGCGCGGTGGTCGATATGGAGGCGTACGCCTTGGCAAAAGTGTGCTGGCATGAAAATGCAAGGTTCGCCTGCGTAAAATACGTCACCGACGGCGCAGACACGTCCGCGGCCGATGATTGGCAGCGCAACGTGCACAAGGCGGCCGAGGAGTTTCTGCGATTGTTCCGTGGTCTCCACTGACGGTGCTCCTATGAAATACTACCTTGCGCTTCTGGTTTTAGCGTTGGTCGGCTCCGGGGCTGTGGCCGCGAGCGACGCGTCAAACGGGCCGATGGTCATGCTCATTTCCGTGGACGGCATGAAGCCCGAAGCCATCATCGATGCGCAAAGCCACGGACTCAAGGTGCCGAACTTACGGGCCTTCATGACGGACGGCGCCTATGCCACGGGTGTTCGCGGCGTTCTGCCCACGCTGACTTATCCGAGCCATACGACGCTCGTGACCGGCGCTTCGCCGGCCAAGCACGGCATCTATGACAACACGACCTTCGATCCGCTGTTGCGCAATCAACGCGGTTGGTATTGGTACGCCGAAGACATCAAGGTGCCGACGCTGTGGGATGCGGCCGCGGCGGCACATCTTAAAACCGCCAATGTCTATTGGCCCGTCAGCGTCGGAGCAAGCATCACCTACAATCTGCCGCAGATATGGCGCACGGGCACGGACGACGATTTGAAACTGCAGCGCGCCTTGAGCACGCAAGGGTTGGAGCAGGAACTGTCCGCCGAGCTTGGCCGCTACCCGGGAGGCATGGAGGAAACCGTGGCCGAGGATGAGATCCGCGCGCGATTTGCGATTCGCTTGCTGCAAAAAAAACATCCCAGCTTCTTCACGGTGTACTTGACGGGGCTCGACACAGAGGAGCACTTGTCCGGTCCTTTCAGTCCGAAAGCCAATGAAACGCTCGAGCGCCTCGACGCCGTTGTCGGCTCGTTGCGGGCGGCCGCTGAAAAGGCGGCGCCGGGCCGGGCGACGATTTGCGTCGTATCGGACCATGGATTTGCCGCGGTCGAGCACGACGTCAATCTGTACGCAGCGTTCCGGGATGCAGGACTGTTTACCGTCGACAAGGACAATGCAATCACCGAGTGGAAGGCGATGCTCTGGCCGGCCGGCGGCAGCGCCGCGGTGATGCTCGCCGATCCGGCCGATCAGACTGTGCGCGCACGCGTGAAAGCGCTGCTCGACAAACTGGCGAGCGATCCCGCCAACGGCATCGAGCGCATCTGGTCGCCGGAGGAAATTCAACGCGGCCGAGGCTTTCCGCAGGCTGCGTACTTGGTCTCGTTGCGCATTGGCTACGAGATGGCTTACAGCCTGTCGCCGCCGCTGATCACCAAGCCCAGCAATCTCGGCATGCACGGGTATGTGCCGGAACGCGCCGAGATGAGATCGTCGTTCTTTATCGTCGGTCCGCACATTGCCAAGGGCCGAGCCATGGGCGAAATCGATATGCGGCAAATCGCACCGACGATCGCAGAGATTCTGCGCATTCGATTGGCCGGCGCGGAATTGGCGGCTGTGTCATTGAACTAACGGCCTAATATTAGGTGTATATTGCAGTATAGGCGGGATATATAGCCAATATTAGCGTAGATCTGGTCTAGAGTGACAAATCTAAAGATAGACGGTTATGATAAGAATCGGCACGTAAGTATCTATTTTTAGATATGGTTATATCTGCGCAACTCACTGATCGCGAAATCGCTGCCGCATTGGCGAAGCGGTTGCAGCGCTGGCGAATCGATCCCCAAGGCGCCGCAATCTCGGCCAGCGAGTTGGCCAAGCGCAGCGGTATGGGACTCACGCCGCTGCGCCGTTTCGAGAAAACCGGTGGCATCACCTTGAGGAATCTCATCGCGCTGATGCGAGCCATGGGCCTGCTCGAGCGGCTCGAAGGGTTGGTGCCGGATCCTCCTACGCCGAGCCCGATGGATATTCTTCAAGCTGAGCAGACAAAGCGCACCCGGCAACGCGCTCCGCGCCGCAAGCAAGCTGCAAGCCTGAGCTAGAGGCGCATGGCGGACGTCTTGGTCGTGGAGGTGCGGCTCTGGGGCCATGGGTGCGCTCGAGTTCGAACCTGCCATGCAAACCGCGGCCGCTGCCGAGGCCGCAATACCGCTGCAGATAGCCGGTCTGGTGGAGGATGCGCGCCGCGCGTTGCGCGGTGACGTATCGAAAGTAACGCAGCATATTCTCGACGTCGGCAGTTCCGCGGGCGGCGCGCGCGCAAAGGCGGTCATCGGTTGGGAACCCAAGACTCGCCGAGTGCTGTCGGGGCAATTCGACCTGCCGCCCGGATTTGAGCATTGGCTGCTGAAGTTCGACGGCGTCGGCGACGATGGCCGCCTGGGGGTGACGCGCGGATTTGGCCGGATCGAATACGCGCACTACCTGATGGCCGTCGACTGCGGCATCAGCATGTCCGAATGCGCGCTGTTGGAAGAAGGCGGCCGGGCGCATTTCATGTCGCGCCGATTCGACCGCCGCAACAACGAAAAGCTGCACGTCCAACGCTATGCGGCCTGCAGCACCTGGATTTCAACATCCCGTACGTGAGCAGCTACGAACAGTATTTCCGCACCGTGCTGCAGCTGAATCTCGGCGCTGCGGCCATGCGGCAGGCGTGGCTGCGTTGCGCGTTCAATGTCATGGCGCGCAACTGCGACGATCACACCAAGAATCTCGCGTTCATCATGGACAAGGCCGGAACGTGGAGTCTATCGCCCGCTTATGACATGAGCTTCTCGCACAACCCGGCCCCCGGCACGGGTCGCGGAGGTGCTTCGCCAATGGCCTCGCTATGCCCGCGAAGCCGGCGTGCCGGACGGCGAGATCACGCATATTGCCGGGCTTCAGGAAATCTCATGACGGTCCAATGCCTCATTGATCAAGCGGCTACGAAAGGTCGCTCAACTGCCTGAAGAGAATGACCCGGGCCTTCTCCCAGTCGCGCTGCACGGTTTTCTTGGACGTTCCGCGCTGCGCAGCGATATCCTCGAAAGTGTATCCACAAAAATACTTCAAATCGACGACCTCCGCGAGCCGTGCATCGTGCGTGGCGAGCTCATCGAGCGCGTCGGAGAGCCGGGTGAGGGCCACTTCACTCCCCTCGGAAGCGCCGAGTTCCGTGGGTATCTGAGTGATGTGAAAGGCGGCGCCGCGCTTCAATGCGCGCCGTTCGCGCACCATATCAATGATCAACCCGCGCATCACCCTGGCCGCATAGCCCATGAAGCGCTCGCGATCCGGGAATACCGCGTCCTTGCCGGACATGTCAATGTAGGCCTCATGCAGCAGCGTGGTGGGGCTGATCGGCGCTCCTGCGTTGCACCGCAGCTGGCGCTCGGCAAGCTGCCGCAGATCGTTGTACAACGCCGCGAACCGCACGCTGTTTGGCGTATCGGTGCTCGGATACTCCGGCAGTGCGGGTGATTCTTCCAAACTCATCCCTCTCCCTAAGATCCTTAGGGCAGAATGCCGAAATAGCGCAGGGCTGGCAAATGAGGTCCAGGGTCCGCCTGGCGGATGCTCTGTTGCCTAGCGGCGCACTGCGGGCGCATCATTTTCGGTTCGAGCGACGATTAACGAAGTATGTAGGAGCTGTTCATGTCGATATCGAGTGGTGCGGTGGCGTTTTCGGAAGCAGCGCTTGATCGCGCGGCGCTGGCGTTTCTCTACGAGCATCCGCAGTGGTTCGCCCAACTCTTCGCCGAGCTGGAACGGCGCAAATTCCCGTTCGACAAGATTTTCATACCCGACCATTTCTACGAAGTCGGCGCGCAGAAACCCGCCTTCAAAGTGCTGTTCAATCGCATGAGCCCCTCTGCCAACAGCCGCCGGCACGGTTCCGGAATTTTCCATACTCTGGCCTACCTGGAGCACTTGCAGCTGCAAGGCGTGCGCGTTCTCAATGGCGCCAAGGCATTTCGATACGAGATATCCAAGGCCGGCCAGGCCTCGCTATTGAAATCGCTGGGGCTTCGATTTCTGCCCTCGCGCATCATTCACTCGCCGCATCAGGCCGCCGCCGCCGCCGAAGGATTGCGCTACCCCATCATCGTCAAGGCCAATACCGGCGGCAGCGGCAAGGGCATCACACGCTTCAACACCAAGGCGGAACTGGCCGCGGCCGTCGCCGCCGGCCAGTTGGACTTGGGCAATGACAGCGTCGCGCTGGTGCAAGAATTCATTCCGGCCCGCGGCGGCTTCATCACGAGAGTGGAGACGTTGGGCTTCAAGTATCTGTACGCCATCAAGGTGCACCTGACCGGCGAGACGTTTGATTTGTGCCCGGCAGACATCTGTCAAACCTCGGCCGGACAAAGCCTGGAAAATGCCTGCGCCGTCGAGGCATCGAAGGCTGGGCTCAAGGTCGAAGGCTATGAGGCGCCGGCCAAGGTGATCCAAGACATCGAACGCATCGTGCGCGCGGCCGGCATCGACGTCGGCGGCATCGAATACATCGTCGATGACCGGGACGGCAACATCTACTATTACGATATCAACGCGCTTTCCAACTTCGTCGCGGATGCGCCTCGAGTCATCGGTTTCAACCCGGTTGAAAATCTTGCTGATTTTCTCCAGGACGAGGTGCGCCGTGCCGGCTAAAAAGGGAATTCGCTACGGATATTGGATGCCGGTGTTCGGCGGCTGGCTGCGCAACGTCGAGGATGAGCAAATGGAGGCCAGCTGGCAGTACACCAGCAAGCTCGCCCAGCGCAGCGAACAAATCGGATTTGATCTGTCGCTCATTGCAGAGCTCAACATGAACGACATCAAGGGCATCGAAGCGCCCAGCCTCGATGCCTGGTCGACCTCGGCGGCTCTCGCGGCGGTCACCAAATCGCTGGAATTGATGGTGGCGGTGCGGCCGACTTTTCATCTGCCGGCGCTTTTTGCCAAACAAGCCGCCAACATCGACCACATCAGCGGCGGCCGTCTCGCGCTCAATGTGGTTTCCTCGTGGTGGGAGCAGGAAGCCAAGATGTACGGCGTCGACTTTGAGCGCCACGATGATCGCTACGGGCGGACTTCGGAATGGCTCGATGTGGTGAACGGCGCCTGGTCGCAGAAGAACTACAACCACACGGGAAAGTATTACAACACCGAGAACACCGTGCTCGAGCCAAAACCGCTGCGCTCGCCGCGCCCGCCGATCTATGCCGGCGGCGAATCGGAGGCCGCAAAGAATCTCATCGCGCAGAAATGCGATGCCTACGTCATGCACGGCGATTCCCCCGAGCACGTGGCGGTAAAAATAGCCGACATGAGCGCGCGGCGGGAAAAACTCGGGCTGGAACGCATGCAGTTCGGCGTGGCGGGCTACGCGTTCACGCGTGATTCCGAGAGCGAAGTGGCCAAGGAGGTCGAGCGCATCACCGATGTGAAGCAGAACGCCAAGGGCTACGCGAACTACCAGCAATGGCTGCAAGGAACGCAGCTGGAACAGAAGATGTCCATTCAAGAATATTCCGTGTCGAACCGCGGATTGCGCTCAGGGCTCGTGGGCACTCCGTCGCAGGTGCAGGATCAGATCGGCAAGTTCGAAGAGGTGGGCGTCGATCTGCTGCTGCTGCAATTCAGCCCGCAATTGGAAGAAATGGAAAGATTCAGCGACAGCGTCATTCGCTAGGAATCGATCCCTTGTCCCCGCGTTACTGTGAGCGGCCGCTGGCGGTACGCTGCGGGGCCTTTGGCGATATGGTCCTGCTGACGGCGTTGATCCGGGTTCTGTACGCGGAATTTCGCGTGCCCGTCGATATCGTCACCTCTGGGCCGTGGAGTGAACCGCTGCTGCGCGGGCAGCCGGGAGTGGGCGAGATCTTGAGCATGCGCAGCCGCAAGACTCCCTACTGGCTGAGCGCGGATCAAAAGCGCGTGGTGCGGCAGTTGCGCGCGCGCGGCCTCGGTCCCACGTGGTTCTGCGACGGCGACGCTGCGGCCAGACCCATCCTCGATCGGGCAGGGATTCCCGGCGAATACATCGTCGACGTGAAAGATCACGCGCTATTGCAGGGTGAACATGCGACACAGCAATGGCGGCGCTTGGCGCAAATCATGCCGAGCGCGCCCCCCGGCGCGCATTGCGCCGATATCGATACGGTTGTTCCGGGCTGTTATCTGGAAGTGGCGCAGTCGCAGCGGACCGAACTCGAGGCGTGGCTCGAGGCGCGAGATCTTGCCGATCGGCCCTTGATCCTGGTGCAGATCGGCAATAAGCGCACCATGCGCCGGGGCCCGCGTCGCCTGGCGGTCAACAATAAGTACTGGCCCCTCGAGCGTTGGGCGGAGGTTTTGCAATTCCTGCGGCAGCATCACCCGCAGCACGCCATCTTGCTGCTCGGTACCGGCCCCGAATACCAGCTCAACCGAGAGCTTGCATCGCTCGCCGCTATCCGCGGGCTGCACAACGTGGCTGACGATCTGCCGATTCCTCGCCTGCTGGCGCTGCTCGAGCGCGCCGACGGCCTCCTCACCGTCGATTCAGGTCCCGCGCATGCGGCGGCCGCAGTGGGCTGCCCGCAGGTCGTGCTGTTCGGCAAGGCACTGCCATCGCTGTATCGGCCCTGGGGCGTGGCGGGGGCCGACGTGCAGCTGTTGCGCGGTGAGATTGCGGGTGAGGCCACGATGCTCGGCATCGAGGCGGGTAACGTCATTGCCGCGTGGTCAAGGCTCAAACTGCGCGGCGCGGCTTCGCTCTAACCGGGCGGTGAGGCGGCTGCGGCGGCTGCGGCGGCGGCCGCCGCCGCGGTTGCGGCTATGGCGCGCAGCATGTCTTGCGTCACGAGGACCACACCGCGCTTGGTCACAAAGAAGCGCTGCGCATCCGCGCTCGGGTCTTGACCGATTTGCAGGCCTTCGGGAACCACGCAACCCTCATCGAGAATGCAGCGCGTGATCTTGCAATGCCGGCCAACGGTCACACCCGGCAACAACACGGAGCTCTCGATGATGCTGGCTTCCTCGACGCGCACATCGCTCGACAGCAGCGACTCCTTGACGTAGGCCCCCGAGATGATGCAGCCGCCGGCCACCATGGAATTCACCGCCATGCCGCGCCGGCCATCATCGTCCAGTACGAACTTCGCGGGCGGCTGCTGCGATTGATAGGTCCAGATCGGCCATTGATGATCGTAAATGTTCAATTCAGGATTGAGCGCCACCAACTCCATGTTCGCCTCGTATAGGGCATCGACGTTGCCCACATCGCGCCAGTAGTTTTGCGCGCGCGTCTCTACATCGTGGAAGGGATAGGCGAAAACCCTCGAGCGCACGATGGCCTGCGGAATGATGTTGCGGCCAAAATCATGATTGGTCGTTTCGCTGGCCGCATCCTCGGTCAACAATTTCTCCAGCCGGTCCATCGTGATCACGTAGATGCCCATCGAGGCGCGGGCAAACGTTTCTTGACCGATGATCGGATCGGGATTTTGCGGCTTCTCGGCGAATTTGAGCACGCGATTGGTCTCGTCGGTGGTCATGATGCCGAATTCATGGGCGCGCTCGATCGGCACGTCAACCACCCCGACCGTGATGTCGGCCTCGCATTGATCGTGATACGCGATCATCGGACCATAGTCCATCTTATAAATATGGTCGCCCGCCAAAATCAACACGTGCGTCGGATGATGCGAGCGGATGAATTCGAGATTTTGATACACCGAATCGGCAGTGCCGCGATACCAGTGAGTGCCGATCTGCTGTTGCGCGGGAATCAGCTCCACGAACTCGCCAAGTTCGCCGCGCAAATAGCTCCAGCCGCGTTGAATGTGTTGAATCAGCGACTGGGATTTGTACTGGGTCAACACGGCAATCTGGCGAATACCCGAGTTGACGCAATTGGACAGCACGAAATCGATGATGCGGAACTTCCCGCCGAACGGGGTCGCTGGTTTGCAGCGGTGTTCAGTCAGCGCCTTGAGGCGCTCGCCGCGGCCGCCGGCCATGATCACTGCCAGCGTCCCGCTGGTCAAACGGCTGACATAACGTCCGGTGTTGTTGCGCGCAGCGTGTCGCATGAGCCGAAGCCTGACACACTCGGCAAACACCTGCATCAGGTTTCTCGCGGCCGCGATCAAGCCTTTGCTAGACTGCCTTCATGACGGCGTTAAAGCTGTGTATTTTGAGTTCGGAAATCGTGCCGTACGCAAAGACCGGCGGCCTGGCCGATGTCGCCGGCGCGCTGGTGCGCAACCTGAGCGCCATCGGCCACGATGTTCGCGCTTTCATGCCGCTCTACCCCGTCGTGCGGCGCCATCATCCCGATCTTCAGCCGGTGCTCGGCGCCCAACGAGTCGCGCTGTCCATTGGCGACACCGAATATTGGTTTTCGCTGCTGACCGTCAATTACCCCGGCAGCGACGCCCCGGTGTATTTCGTTGATTGCCCGACGCTGTTTGATCGTGCAGACCTATACACCACCGATCCCGACGAACATCGCCGCTTTCTGCTCCTTACCCGCGCCACGCTCGAGGGTTGCCGCCGTTTGGGGTTCGCGCCCGATATATTTCATTGCAATGACTGGCACACGGCCTTTCTGCCGCTGTATTTGCGGACTCTATACGCTTCGGATTCGCTGCTGGCACGCGCCAAGTCCCTCTTGACGATTCATAACATCGCTTTTCAGGGCATCATATCGAGCGCCGCGGCTCCCGATCTGGGTTTGGGTTCGGCGTGGGCTCTGCTGGATCAGGGCGATCTCGCGCGCGGCGTCATCAACTCGTTGAGAACCGGCATAAAACACGCGCACGCGGTCAGCACCGTGAGTCCGACGTACGCGCGTGAGATCTGCGATGCGCCGTTCGGCATGGGATTGCAGGTCGCCTTGCGCGAGCGCACGGACCGCGTGACGGGAATATTGAACGGTGTCGACTACCAGGAATGGGACCCTCGGCACGATCCACACCTAAGTGCGCATTTCAGCCCTCAGGATTTGCGCGGCAAGCTCATCAACAAGGAAATGCTGTTGGCGACCGTTCAGCTGAAAATACCGACGTCGCAGCCGCTGATCGGCATGGTGACCCGCCTTACGGAACAGAAGGGAATTGATCTGCTGATGGACGCGTTGCCGCTGTTGCTGCGGGAACGCGATTTTGGCCTGGTTGTCTTGGGCAGTGGCGATCCCAACTATTCCGCCTTCTTCGAAGACCTGGCGCAGCGTTTTGATGGGCGCGTGAGCTACAACGAAGGGTTTGATGAGCCGCTGGCGCATCTCATCGAAGCGGGCAGCGATAGCTTCCTCATGCCCTCGCGCTATGAGCCCTGCGGCCTGAATCAAATGTACAGTCTGCGCTACGGCACGATTCCCATTGTGCGCAACACCGGCGGACTCGCCGACTCGGTTCAGCACTTCGATCCGAGCACCGGTCGCGGCACCGGTTGCGTATTCAACGATTACGATGCACCGGCCGTTCGCTGGGCGGTCAACACGGTGCTCGATTGGTATGCGGATCCGCGCAGCTGGATGCCGCTCATGAAAAATGCAATGGCGAAGGATTTTTCCTGGACTCGACAGATGAAGGAATACGATTCGCTATACCGTAGCCTGGCTACGGCGTGACCTGCAGCAGCGCGTAGCGCCGGCCGTTGGGCAGGGAATAACTCTTCGCCATTTGAATTTTCGCCGCTGCCCACAGCGGCGGCACGTCGGCTTGCGGCGCTCGCACGCGCCACGGAAGTTGCGGCGATCGCGAGGGCAGCTGCACCAGGAAAAGACTCATCGGCGCTGCCGCGGCAGCGGATCGGATACGCTCGATGCCGGCCGCATCCAGCGGCCCGGCTATCCGGCCCACGGATTGTCTGGCATACATGTCGATGACGGCGCGCGTCGTTTCATCCGGCGCGAGCAAAATAAGCGGCCTTCCGGCGGCATCGCGCTCCACGGCGCGTCCGATCTTCGCCAAGTCCTGCCAAGGGTCAACACGCCGGTACACTTGCGACGCAGGCCCGATGAGGAGCGCGCAGTAGGCAAGAAGCAGCGCCCATTGAGCATGGACGGCATGCTCGCGCGCCGCCGCCCAGGCGCGGATCGCCAGAATTGCGGCGGCAGACAAGCCGACGAGCGAGACTGCGGCGTAAGCGGCATCGCCGGGCATCGTGCTCCAGGCATCAGTGCCGAGCACGGCCAGCACCGCGGCAAATACCGCCACGCCCAGCAGCAGCATCGCGGCCGTGGCGCGCAGCGCGCGCACGTCCCAGGCATCCGGACCCGGCAGAATCTCACGCGCCCACCATCCGACCAGCAGCGCGAATCCGGGAAGCGCCGGCGCGAGGTAGATGTTGCGTGCCGTTGCGGCGAGCGAGAGCACGAGCAGAGGCGGCAGCGACGCTGCGAGCGCAAAGCGCACGGCACGATTGTCATGCGGCGCGGCTCGGCGCTGCCGCCACGCACGGCGCGCTGCGGCGATCACCAACAAGGTCCATGGGAATAGATACAGGGGGAGTTCGATGAGGTATTTCCCCGGTGAATTGCGATGTGCCGCTGCATACTGCAAATCGGGCGGCGCGTCGAGCGCGGCGAAGCGGCCGACGAGATTGTTCCAGAAGAACACTTTCAGATGCTCCAAACCTTCATCGCCGCGGTACACAAACCATACCCAGGTGAGAATCAACGCTGCCTGAATCAGCAGTCCGAAATACAATTCCCACCGAATGAGTTCGCGCCAGCGCTTTTCCCAAATGCTCAAGGTGAGAATGGCCAGCGCAGGCACCATCCAGGCGACCGCGCTTTTGCTCAAGAATCCGAAGGCCAAGGCCGTGTGCATCAACAGATAGCCGCGCAGGCGTTCCGGGCTCGTGGCGGCATAGAACCCCATGTAGGCGCCGAGCAGCGCCACCGACACGGCGGCCAGCAATGGCGCATCGGTCGCCAGCCAAATGGCGACTTGGTACGCCAGCAGGAATGTGCTGATGGTTGCCGCGGCCGCCAGCCCCGCGAAGCGCCCCGCGCTGCGCGAAGCCAGCAAGCCAACGCCGAGTGCTGTGATGAGCGCATAGAGCAAATTGGGCAGGCGCGCGACCCACGCTTGCGCGCCCAGAAGCTTGATGGGATACGCGGCCAGCCAATAAGTCAAAGGCGGTTTTTCACAAAAGGCTTCGCCCGCCAACAGCGGCACCGCTTTGTCGGCTTGCCAGCTCATGCGCCACGCGATGTCGGCTTCGCGCGGTTCGTCCGGGGTCCAGTAGCCGCGGGCGAACATGCCGACGCACCAGGCCAGCAGCAACGCCCCTCCAAGCCCAAGCAGTGTTCCGCGGGTATTCAACGGTCCGAATTGCATTTGGTGACTATACTTCACGCGGACCCTTGCTTGGATGATGCGGCCCATTCAAAGTAGCCGCCTCGAGTCGCTCTGAAACGATGGGTGGTGGTGTGTGATCGAGCAATTCTGCGATTGGCTGTCGAGGACGGATGTCAGTGTTGCGTTTCAGTCGGCAAACTGGTTTGTCCCTCTGGTGCAGACCGTTCATATCATCGCCATTGCGATTCTGCTGACCTCCGTTTACGTCCTGAGTTTTCGGCTCATTGGCCTGACCCGAGGGGCGCAGGCGCTCGCTACGCTCACCGCCAAGTCGACACCGTGGTTCTGGACGGCACTCTGCGTGTTGCTGGCGAGCGGCATCCTGCTGACCATTACGGAGCCGGCCCGCGAACTGCTCAACTGGGCCTTTCGCGTGAAAATGCTGCTGGTATTGGCGCTGGCCGGAATGCTCTGGATGGTGCAGCTGCGCATGCGCCAGAACCCGGAGTATTGGACCGAATCGCCGACGCGGCGCCACGCAGCCCGCGCCATCGGCATAGTCGCTGTGATTGTCGGCGCAAGCATCGTGACGGCCGGTCGTTGGATCGCCTATGTGTAAGGCATAGCGCATGGCCGTGGAAGAAGCCCTTAACTGGCTGCAGGATCTGAATTTTCCGACCGAAATTCGCGAGTCGGTTTGGCTGTTTCCGACCATCGAAACGGTGCATGTATTTGCGCTGGTGTTGGTCGTCGGTTCGATCATGACCGTTGACCTGCGCCTCCTGGGGCTTGCGAATCGCGAACGCCCCTTCAGCGAGCTGGCGGGCGAAATGCTCCCCTGGACCTGGGTGGCCTTTACCATCGCCGCCGCCGCCGGCTTCCTGATGTTTTCATCCAAGGCGCTCATCTACTACGGCAATATTCCGTTCCGGCTGAAAATGTGTTGCCTGCTGCTCGCCGGGATCAACATGGCGCTGTTTCACTGGCTCGGAACCCGGCATCTGGAAACGTGGGACCGAAAGCGGCCGCCGACGTTTGCCAAATTTGCGGGCGGTGCGTCGCTGCTGCTTTGGACCGCGATCGTCGCG
>DATHFW010000310.1:0-4966 GCA_035317945.1 Steroidobacteraceae bacterium
CCCGTACACAGATCCAGCAGTTCGCGCCGCGCCGGCGCCGTATCGAAAATCGCGGCGGCGCTTTGGCCCTCGGCATTCTCGATGCGCCCATCGGCGTAACGGCAGTCCCGGCGAAAAACACCGAGCTTCCGCAGCAGTGCAAACTCCTGGGCGGTGAGCGGACTCGCGAATCCCGCTTCACCGAGCGCCGCCAGAAAACGGTCGTCGATGCGCTCGCTGACGCTGCCGTCATTCAGCAAACGCTGGATTCGTGCGTCATCATAAACGCGGCGCCGTAGCACGCCGCTGCGATACAAGTCCAGGAATCCATCAACGAACATCTCGGTGCAGGCGTATAGACCCGCCTCGAAGGGCGATGCGCCGCCGATCAGGTCCAGTTTTTCGCCGAAACGCTCGTTGGCTTTGAGCGCTTGCAAGATCTCGCGAAATTCCGTGTTCTGTTGCTGGCGCAGCTGCAGTCCATAGACCACGGCATCGCCGAGCTCGCCGATGCCGATTTGCAGGGTGCCGCCGTCGCGCACCAAGCGCGCACCATAGAGGCCGATCGCATAGTCGACCGTGCCCAAGCGTTGGTTGGGCGGCGCAAACAGGTCGTAGTCGTAGCGTGGGTGCTCGATCAGAGAGTCGAAGGTCTCGGCACTCACGGCCGCAGGACCATACATGAAAGGCATTTGCCGATTGACCTCGCCGATGACGACCACGTCTCTGCCGAGCCGCCGCTGCGGCGCCAGATGTTCGAGCAAGTCGACGGTGACATCGGGGTTTGATCCCAAACTGTACTCGGCGCGCCCGTCGACGCTTCGCTTCGCGACCAGTTGACCGATGACAATGACTCCCTGGGCCGCAACATCGCGCACGACGTGCGTGTAATTGGTGCTGACATAGTGCCGCTGCGAGTGCGAAACGTTGAGAAGCGCTCCCGGATCCCAAAAGAACTCGACAATTTGCACATTGTCGGGCACGCCCGCGCCATGCAAATCCGTCACGTAGTCCAGGGGCACGCAGCCGCCGAAGAGGCGGGCCACCAGCGGCTCCAGAAAGCGCCGTTCGAGTTCGCCCTTCCACTGCGGCGTGCGCAAGCTCAAGGCCGTGAATATCTTGAGCGTGAGCGCGGGGTCTCGCCGCGCGCGCCGGTAGAATTCATTGGCCAGCGGGTTGGGCTTTCCTATACCCAACGGCAGAGCCAACACGATGTCGGGTCCGACGCGGCTTAACGTGGTCTCAACGCATTCGGCGACATCGTCGAAGATGCGCGGCATGTCAGGTCTTGGGCTTCAGCACCAACGAAAAATTGATTTTGACGGCATCCGCAATGGTCTCCGTGCTCTTCCATTCACCCTGTCCCACGCCGAAATCCAAGCGGTTCAATTTGGCGCTGCCCGAGAGCTTGGCGCCCGCGCCCGCCGGTGCGAACTGAAATTCGATGGGCACATCCTTGGTAACGCCGCGCAATGTCAGCGCACCGGCCGCGGCGAAGCCCGTCGCTGTCTTGGTGATGGTCTTGGTGACGTAATGCGCCGTCGGATCGTGGGACACATCGAAGACGTCCTTGCTGCGTATGGTCGTATCGCGATCCTTGTCCATCGAGTCGACCGAATTCATGTCGATCTGCACGTCGATTCGCGAGCTCGCGAGGGCATCGGGCGCGAACTCGACGCTCGCCGTGAACTTGTGAAACACGCCTTTGAATTCCGCTCCGGCCTGCACGCCGACGAATTCCAGCCGGCTCTGCTCCGCCGCGGCGGTAAAACTTGCGGCGCTGTCGGCAGCGGCGGCGGCGGTTGCAGCGGCGATGATTAGGGAGGAAGTCGCCGCAAGGGCCAATTTCTTCATGATCATTTCTCCGTCTTGGTAAATGGCAGCATGCGCTTCAGCACATCGTCCTTGTTCCAGAAGTGATGTTTGAGCGCGGCGAGAATGTGCAGCAGCGCGAGTGCGAATAGCAGCCAGCTCAAAGTATCGTGCGTTGTTCTGAGCAAATTGAAGGCTTGTTCGTTCGGTCCGATGAGATTGGGCCAGGTGAATTGGTGGAACCAGCTGACCGAGTAGTTTTTCGCGGAGGACATCATCCATCCCGTCAGGGGCATGACGAACAGCAGGACATAGAAAAGCGCGTGGGTCGCTCGAGCGAGCTGCTTTTCGATGGTGGTCATGCCTGCCGGCAATTCCGGCGGGCGATTGAACAGCCGCCACAGCAGGCGCAGCACCGCCAACGTCAGAATGGTCATGCCGAAGCTTTTGTGCCAATCCAGGCGAGCGACCTTGCGCGCTCCCAGCGGCAAAAACTGGGCCGTCCATCCCAGCGTGAATTGGGTAACGATCAGCGCCGCGATGATCCAATGGAATGCCTGAGCGACCGCGCCGTAGCGAGACGGGGAATTTTGATTTGGCATCGAGGCCCTCCGGGCGCAAACTGCGCTGTCTAGTTTAGCAAGTCAGCGAGGCCGCAATAGGTGTTCAACAGGATTGCCGTCGCTGCAATGGTATTGATCTTATCCGCTTGCGGGGCGCCGCGCCCGCGGCCATCCGCGCCGCAGCCGGCGATTCACCCTGCCTCGATTCTGCAAGCGCTTCCGCCGCCCGGGGCGTACACGATCGATTCGCAGAATTCGGAGCTGAGGATTCTGGTGTATCGAGCGGGGCCTTTGGCAAACCTGGGCCACAACCACGTCATGGTCAACCGTGGCGTGACCGGACTCGTCCAAGTCGGCAGCAGCATTTCGTCGTCGTCATTCTCACTGAAGGTGCCGGTTGAAAGTTTCGTGGTCGACGATGCCGAAGCGCGGCGCGAAGAAGGCAGCGATTTCCCGGGCGATATTCCGCCGGACGCCAAATCGGGCACCCGCCGCAATTTGCTCAGCGCCGCGGTGCTCAACGCCGCTGAATTCCCGCTGATAACCGTGAGCAGCGTGGCCTTGAGCGGTACGCCGGACGCGCTGAGCGCCGAATTGACCGTCAGCGTCGCAGGGCACGAGACCACCATTTCCGCGCCTTGCACTTTGCAGGGCGATGAGCATCGATTGACGGCGGCGGGGTCCATGGAGCTGCGTCAGACTGCCATCGGTCTTGCGCCGTACAGTCTGCTGCACGGCGCCTTGCAGGTCGAGGATGCCATGCAGCTGAAGTTCAGTATCGTCGTGCCGATCAGCTAGTCAGCAGAATCGGCGTCCCTTCAGGCGCCATCAATACGGCCGCCGGCAAGGAGCGCAGTCCCGGCGGCATCTCGCCGTTCGGCACAATGCCTTTGTCAGCCAGATGCGCCAGAGTACCGCCCACATCATCGACCTCGAACCGTAGGGTTGCACGGCGAAGGTCCGCCGGATGATAGAGCCCGACATCGATGAAATCGCTGGTGCACGATATGTGCGGCAGATGATCCTGAGGTTCGTCCATGCCCACGAATCCGAAATCTTCCCAGTACGATTTGGCCAACTCGCGGTCCGGCGCCGGCATGGCGATCTCCAAGAAATAGCCGCACCGCGAGGTGTCGTTGGCGAGCCGCTTGCTGGGCGAAAAAGTCCGCGCCTCGATGAGGCGCACGAGCTGGCCCGAGGGATCGAACCAACCAACCTCATTGAACACGTCATTGCCCAGGCGCCGGAATTCAAATTCGACTCCCCTGCTTTCGAGCCGATCCAAGTGCTTGAGCAGATCGGGTTTCACGAAGGTGAGCGACGGCGCAGGCATGGCCTCTTGATGCAGTCCCAGGCAGATGCGCCCGTCGGTGACCACCGCATAAGGATGCGAGTAGGCATCGCCTACTTCCGCGGAGGTGAATCCCAGTCCCAAATAGAATTCCAGCGAGGCCTGAATATCGGGCGTCGCAAGAGAAAACTCCAGGAATCGTCCCAGCAGGAACTGACCGAGTACGGCGCCAGACTGAATATTCAGACAGGCTCCCCGCTTATTCCGCCGACGCAGATGTACTTGATCTCGGTGTAATCGAGAATCCCATATTTCGAGCCTTCCCGCCCGGTGCCGGATTCCTTGACGCCGCCGAAGGGTGCTACCTCGGTCGAGATGATGCCGGTGTTCAAACCGACGATTCCATACTCGATGGCTTCCGACACTCTCCAACTACGCGCCAGATCGCGCGTATAGACATAGGCGGCCAGGCCGAACTCGGTATCGTTGGCCATGGCGATCGCCTGCGCTTCGGTGGCAAACTTGAACAACGGAGCCACGGGCCCAAAGGTTTCTTCGCGCGCGACCAGCATCTTGGGCGTGACATCGGTCAGGATGGTCGGTTCGAAGAACGATCCGCCCAACGCGTGACGTTTGCCGCCGAGCAGCACCTTCGCCCCTTTCGCCAGCGCATCGGCAATGTGTTCCTCAACCTTGGCCACGGCTTTGGCATCGATCAGCGGTCCTTGATCGGTGACGCCCGCAAGGCCGTCTCCGACGCGCAATTGTGCAACCGCCGATTTCAATTTCTTCGCAAACTCGTCATACACGCCTGCCTGAATCAACAGGCGATTCGCGCACACGCAGGTTTGCCCGGTGTTTCGATACTTACTGGCCAGTGCCCCCGCTACTGCGGCGTCCAAATCAGCATCGTCGAATACGATGAAAGGCGCATTGCCGCCAAGCTCGAGCGATAATTTTTTTACGGTGCCGGCGCATTGCGCCATGAGCTTCTTGCCGACTTCGGTTGAACCGGTGAAAGTGAGTTTCCGCACCGTGCGATTGGCCGTCATCTCGCCGCCGATCGCCGCGGCGCTGCCCGTGATTACATTGAATACGCCTTTGGGCACGCCGGCGCGATCCGCAAGCTCAGCCATTGCAAACGCCGAGTAGGGCGTTTGTGTGGCGGGCTTGCAGACCAGGGTACAACCCGCCGCCAGCGCCGGTCCGGCCTTGCGCGTAATCATCGCGGCGGGAAAATTCCACGGGGTGATGGCGGCGACGACGCCGACCGGTTGGCGCAGAACCATGATTCGCTTGTCGTTCTGGTGTCCCGGAATGA
>DATHFW010000311.1:0-2142 GCA_035317945.1 Steroidobacteraceae bacterium
CCGTGAATCGATTGAGCCCCAAGCTCACATCGACATTCTTGAGATTGTGTTCCCGAGCCCCGTGAATCTCGATATGGGTGGGCGCACTCGGTTGGCGCACGGGCGTTTCGGCGTACCGGGTCTTGCCGCCCGAGTCGTGCACCGCGCGGCCGGCGAGCTCTTCTTCCATGAGCGCGCGTCCAGTGTGCGAGGCGGCGAATTGCATGATTTCAACCGGGGTGCCGGTGCACACGACGGCGCCGCCGGCAGCGCCGCCCTCCGGGCCCAAATCGATGATCCAATCGGCGGCGCGGATCACATCCAGATTGTGCTCGATCACGAGCAGGGAATGCCCGGCATCGATCAGCCGCCTGAAGGCGCGCAACAGCTTCGCGACATCGTCGAAATGCAGTCCGGTGGTTGGTTCGTCAAACAAGAACAGCGAACCGCGGCGCGGGCCGTTCTTACCGGAAGAGGCAGCCGCTTTCTTGGGAGACTGCAGCCGCACTGCGCTGTCCGCCAAATGACCCGCCAGTTTCAAGCGTTGCGCCTCACCGCCCGAAAGCGTCGGTACGGGTTGGCCGAGGCGCAGATAGTCGAGTCCCACCTCGGCCAGAGGCGCCAGCCGCAGGCAAACCTCCGTATCCGCGGAAAAAAACTTGAGCGCCTCGGATACGGTCAGGTCGAGAACATCGGCGATGCTCTTGGGCGGAAAATCGCCGCGGGACAATTTGACTTCGAGCACCTCAGGCCGATAGCGGCGGCCATCGCAATCGGGGCAGCGCAGGTACACATCCGAGAGGAATTGCATCTCGACGTGCTCAAACCCATTGCCGCCGCAACCGGGGCACCGGCCATTCCCGGCATTGAAGCTGAACGTGCCCGCGGTGTA
Organism: Steroidobacteraceae bacterium; assembly: GCA_035317945.1. GTDB lineage: Bacteria > Pseudomonadota > Gammaproteobacteria > Steroidobacterales > Steroidobacteraceae > Bog-1198. Next base: position 872 of record DATHFW010000311.1, read on the forward strand.
CTTGCGTTCGCGTGCTTCGGCCAAGCGTGCGAACAAATCGCGGATGGCATCGAACGCGCCGACGTAACTTGCCGGATTCGAGCGGGTGGTGCGGCCGATGCGGCTCTGATCGACCATGACAACGTCATCGATGAGCTCCGCGCCTATGAGGGCGCGGTGCTCGCCAGGGTTCTCCGTGGGTTTGCCCTTGGCGCGCAGCAGCGCGGGATACAGAACATCGTGCACCAGCGTGGACTTGCCCGAGCCGCTGACCCCGGTCACACAAATCAAGCGCTGCAACGGGATCGCGACATCGATGCTCTTGAGGTTGTGCTCGGCGACGCCCTCGATGCGCAAGCCGCCGGGCGACGCGCCGCCGGATGGCTCGCCGCGCCGTGCGCCATGCGGCGCTTCCACGCGTTTGCGGCGGAACAAATAGTCGGCAGTAAGCGATCCTGCGGCGCGCGGCAGGTCGCGCAAGTGTCCATAAAATACGATTTCGCCGCCGTGCTCGCCCGGCCCTGGACCGATGTCCAGGACGCGATCGGCCGCCTGGATCACTTTGGGATCGTGCTCGACCACCACCAGTGTGTTGCCGGCGTCGCGCAGGCGGTGCATGACGCCGACGATGCGTTCGACGTCGCGAGGATGCAGGCCGATCGACGGTTCATCGAGCACAAACAGGGTATTGACCAGCGAGGTGCCGAGTGCCGTGGTGAGATTGATTCGCTGCACCTCGCCGCCCGACAATGTGCGCGACTGGCGATCGAGATCCAAGTATCCCAAACCCACGTCGCAAAGATATTTGAGGCGCGTGCGGATTTCCCTGAGCAGCAGAGCCGTGGCTTCATCGAGCAGCGCCGGCAATTCGAGAGCCGCGAAGAATCGGCGGCTGTCATCGATGGGCAGCAGCATCAACTCGCGAATGTTCATTCCGGGCTTGCCGATTCGCCACAGCAACGCGTCGGGCTTCAGGCGCGCGCCGCGGCAGACACTGCATTCGGTATAGGAGCGGTAGCGCGACAGCAACACGCGAATGTGCATCTTGTACGCTTTGGTTTCGAGCCACGCAAAGAAGCGCCGTACGCCGTACCAAACGTTTTTGGTCCACTCGCCTTCGCCCTCGATGACCCAGGCGCGTTGGGCGTCGATCAAGTCGCGCCAGGGGGTGTCCAGGGGCACGTCCCGTTTGCGCGCGAATCTCAACAGGTCCGTTTGGCATTCTTTATAGGACTCGGTTTGCCATGGCTTGATGGCGCCTTGGCGAAGACTCAAACTCGAATCCGGAATGA
>DATHFW010000312.1:0-6902 GCA_035317945.1 Steroidobacteraceae bacterium
ATCATGTCGAGCAAGCGGCAACGTCAGCACCGGTGGGCGGCGCCTGGGCCACCGTCGGATTCGCGAAGACCGCAACCGCCGCTCCGGTCTGGCTGTGCGCGGGCTTGGCCTGTATGTGCTTGAGTCTGCTCTTCACTTACACCAGACTCCGACGGCCGGCTCTGGAGCGCCGGCCCGCATGAAGATTGATGCCGCAAGGCGAGCGGATTCGCTATCGAAGGCGACAGCCGTCGCAGCATTCGTCGCGGGAGTCTCTTGTTTGGCAGCCGGGGTTTGGATTCCCGTAAAGGCCTGGGCCGCGCAGCTGTTGATCGACGCGGCGTGGCGCCGCGAACGTGTGAGTTCGCAGATTGCCGCGCCCTGGCCCTGGGCGGATACACGACCCGTTGCAAAGCTCACCGTGGGTGAAGGAACAGCGGCGATCACACTGGTCGTGCTGGAGGGCTCGAGCGGGCGCAATCTCGCATTTGGCCCGGTGCACGATGCGGCAAGCGTGGCTCCCGGAGCGCTTGGCAACAGTGTCATTGAAGGTCATCGTGACACGCATTTCAAGATGTTGCGCACAGCAAAGCCAGGCGACCGCGTCACCGTCGAAGCGCTGGACGGCAGAAGATCAGTATTCGTCGTAACCGACGTTCGGATTGTCGACAGCCGTCGGATGCGCATCGTGCTGGATTCCAACGCGGCGCTGCTTACCCTGGTGACCTGTTACCCGTTCGATGCGATCAATCCTGGTGGCCCGCTGCGATGGTTGGTGACCGCCGAGCGCTTGAGCTCCGAACCTGCCGTGGCAAGCATGGCTGGCAGCCGGGACACTTAAAGCGCGGCGAAGGCATGTCAATACATAGACGAGAATGCGACGATTCTCAAGATTTGGCCGCTTCTTGAAATTGGGACTTATGGTGCTACATTGTTATAACTATGAAACGCACCCAAATTGCCATACGCCGCATCGGCAACTCACACGGAATTGTGATCCCGAAGCCACTGCTTGCACAGATCGGGCTCGAAGGGCACGCGGAAATGACGATTGAGCGTGATGCGCTGGTGCTGCGCAGGCCTGCCAAGGCCGCGCGCGCCGGGTGGGCGGCTGCGGCGCAGAAAGTTGCCGAGCATGATGACGATGCACTCGTGATGGGGGAGTTTGGCAATGAGGAAGATGCGGAGCTTAGTTGGTAGCGCGCGGTGACATTTGGTTGGTTACGCTCGATCCGACTGTGGGTAGTGATATTAAAAAGGCTCGGCCTTGCGTCGTCGTTTCCCCGCCGGAAATGCATGATTGCTTGCGTACCGTCATCGTTGCGCCGATGACGACGAAGGGCCGGCCCGCGCCGTTTCGAATTCCCCTGTCGCACGGCGGCAAGAAGGGTTTGATTCTGCTGGATCAAATTCGGGCTGTGGACAAGGTGCGGTTGGCGAAGAAGATGGGCAGCGTTTCGGCCAAGACGCTCTCGCTTGCATTGGATACGCTGCAAGAAGTGTTCGCTAAGTAGTGTTGTAAACTCGCTCTCTGGCGGTCGGGCTAACCGCCGCGGTGCTACCCGGCGCGGCGCCGCCAAGCGGCGATGGCCAGCAAGCTCAAAGCTCCCACGAGAACAGGCACATTGCCGAACCGCGCGTAAGGCGTCAGGCCCGTCATGGGCTGCACACTCGCGCGCAGCACGCCCTCTTGGAATTGCGGCAGCTGTGCGACGATTTTTCCTCGAGGATCGATCGCGGCGGTGATGCCGTCGTTTGCGGCGCGGATCAAGGAGCGCCCCGCTTCGAGCGCACGCATGCGCGCAATTTGCAGGTGCTGATGCCTCGCCGTGGAGTCCCCGAACCAGGCATCGTTGGTCACATTGATGAGCAAAGTGGCCTGACGCAAAACTCTGAGCTGTTGGCTGCCGAACGCGTCTTCATAGCAAATCGTCAAGCCGAGCTTTTGCCCGGCCGCGCTCAACAGGGCCTGATGCGAGCTGCCCGCGGTGAAATCGTCATAGGGCAAACTCATCAGCCGCAACCAGGCGCGCACGAAGGCGGGCACGGGGAAGTATTCGCCGAAAGGCACCAAGTGCCGCTTGTAGTACCAGCCATCGCCGGACGGATTGAGCACCAGGATCCCATTGAAGTACTGCTTGGTTTCCGGCAGATAGTTCACGAGCCCAATTGCAAAATCGGCATCGTGAGCGCGCCCCTGCTCCTGCAGGTTCATCAAATAGTCCTGAATATTGGGCGCCAAGGTAGGCAACGCGGCTTCCGGCCAGATGATCAGGCGGGAGCCCCACGCATCGCCGGTAAGGCGCAAATAGCGCTGCATGGTGAGCTCGCGATTTTTCACCTGCCACTTCTGATCCTGCGGCACGGCGCCCTGCACGGCGGCAATTGCGACAGGCGCGCCGGCCGCCTGCGTCCAAGCGTGTCGCGCCAGCAACGCGGGCACGGCAAACAGCATCACGGCAACGGCTATGCCTAAGCAGCGGCGCGAAAAAGGCACAGCCGGCATGAGCGCGACATTGATCGCCACTGAAATCGTCGCCGCCGCCCAGGTCACTGCATACACGCCGAAAATCGGCGCCCAGCCGGACAGGGGCGAATCGATCAGCGCGTAGCCGGTCGACAGCCAGGGAAAACCGCTCAAGAACCAGCCTCGCAACCACTCCAGCAATACCCACAGCGCCGGCAAGACCAGCCAGTCGCGCGTCGCACCGGGTTTGAGCCAGAAACGGTTCGCGACATAGCAAAGCGCGGCCAAGTACAGGGACATGGCCGCCACCAGAAAGGTCTGCAGCAGCAGGGTGAGCCAGACTGGGACGAGGCCGAACACGTGCAAGCAGGTGTATAGCCAGTAGGTGCCGAAGGCGAACAGACCGACGCCGAATGCCGCGCCGGTCCATCCGGCACGGCGAGGCGGCAGACCGCGTATCAGAGCAAAGAGCGCCGCCGGTGCCAGTAACGCGATTGGCCACCAGCCGAAAGGCGCGAAGCCTGCATTGAGACTCGCGCCCGCGGCAAATGCGGCCGTCAGGCGCGCGACGACCGGATTCCATTGCGCGACCGTCAGGCCGCGCACAGTGACGCTCAAGGAATCGACTCGTCGGCGGTCGGCGGCTCGATATCGTAGGGAACGGTCACGCGCAACAAATCAATGCGGCGCCGATCGGCGCGCAAGACGCGAAACTCCAGGTCTCCGACCTTGATGGTCTCGCCGCGACGGGGCAGCCGGCCGAACTCTTGCATCAGCAAGCCGCCGATGGTGTCGTATTCCTCGTCGGAGAACGAAGTTGAGAAATACTGGTTGAAGTCCGCGATCGGCGTCAGCGCGCGAACCGTGAATTCGCGCGGCCGTTCCTTGCGGATGGTTTGATCATCCTCGACATCGTGTTCATCGTCGATCTCGCCGACGATTTGCTCGATGACATCTTCAATGGTGACCAACCCGCACACGCCGCCATATTCGTCGACCACCATGGCGATGTGATTGTGGCTGCGGCGAAATTCCTTGAGCAGGACGTTGAGCCGCTTGCTCTCGGGAACGAATACCACCGGGCGCATGTATTCTCGAATCTCGAAATCCTCGTCGGCCGCAGCCTGCAGACGCAACAAATCCTTGGCCAACAGGATCCCTAAGATTTGATCTCGATCCTCGCCTATCACCGGGAAGCGCGAATGGCCTGACTCGACCACCAGCTCGACCAGCTTGTCGGGCGACTCATCACGCTCGACGAACACCATTTGCGAACGCGGCACCATGATGTCGCGGACCTGCATGTCCGCCACCGCCAGCACTCCCTCGAGCATCACCAGCGCATCGCCGTCGAACAGGCCGCGCTCGCTGGCCTCGCGCAGATTCTCGACCAACTCCGCAAGATCGCGGGGCTCGCCGGACATCGACTGGGTAATTCGCTTTAACCAGCGGCCGGTGGTGCCGCCATGAGGCTGTTCAGACATGGGGGCAGAGCATACCGGATCACAGATACGGGTCTGAAAACCCAAGCCGATCAAGGATTTGAATCTCGCGGGATGCCATTTTCGCCGCTTCCGGAGCGCGTTCGTGATCGAATCCAAGCAAGTGCAGTACTCCGTGGACCGTCATGTGCGCCCAGTGCGCTTGCAGGGATTTACCTTGGGCGTGCGCCTCGAAGGCGACCACTGGCGCGCAGATCACCAGTTCGCCCAAGAAATATCGACCGTCGGGAGCATTCCCTGCGCCCGCAAATGACAGCACATTGGTGGGCTTGTCCTTGTGCCGATAGTGCGCGTTCAAACTGCGGCTGCGCGACTTGCCGACGATGCGCACCGACAGCACCATGGGCTTTCTTACGGGCTTCAGCGCTGCGGCGGCCCACCTGGCCAACAGGCGCGAGCCCGGAACCCAGGGCGAGCGTGACGCGTAACTCAGCTCGAGTTCGAGTCGCGGCGCCACCCTAACCGCCGTCGTTGGGAGCGCTCGCCTCGTAGGCTTGGACGATTCTCTGCACCAGCGGGTGACGCACCACATCGCGCGAGGTAAACATGGTGAAGGCAATGCCGCGCACGCCGCGCAATATATCGATCACGGTGCGCAGGCCGGACTGCTTGGAGTTCGGCAGGTCCACCTGCGTGATATCGCCGGTGACCACCGCCTTGGAGCCGAATCCGATGCGGGTCAAGAACATTTTCATCTGTTCATTGGTCGTGTTCTGCGCTTCGTCCAAGATCACGAAGGAATCGTTCAGGGAACGTCCGCGCATGAATGCCAGCGGCGCAACTTCGATCACGTTGCGCTCGATCAGCTTGGCCACCCGTTCGAAGCCCAGCATTTCGTACAGCGCGTCATACATCGGCCTTAAGTAAGGATCGACCTTTTGCGACAGATCCCCCGGGAGAAAACCCAACCGCTCGCCCGCCTCAACGGCCGGGCGGACCAGGACGATGCGCCGTACCTTTTCCGATTGCAGCGCCTCCACCGCACACGCGACCGCGAGATAGGTCTTCCCCGTGCCGGCAGGTCCAATGCCGAAGGTCAGGTCATGCGTGCGGACATTGTTCAGGTACTCGGTTTGATTCGTGCCGCGCGCGCGCACCGCGCCGCGGGCGGTGCGAACCTTCAATTCGTCCGCATCCGGAGCGGCGTCGGTATTGTTGCTGCCCATGTCCAGCTCTTGGAGCGCGATGTGCACGCGCTCCGAGTCCACCGGCTCGCGCTGCGCGCGCGCGTAGAGGTCCTGCAGGACCGTTTCCGCGCGCTTGACCGCCGGCGCCAAACCGACCAATTGAAAACGATTGCCGCGCCGTCTCACTTCCACGCCCAATCTGGATTCAATCAACCGCAGGTGCTCATCGAGAGGGCCGCAAAGCTCTACAAGGCGGACATTGTCGGCGGGATCGAGCAGCACATCCCGAGTCATCGGTACGGAACTCACGGTGCTCCCGCGCCGGCGAGGCGTCCGCGCAGGGAATTCGGCATGGCCTCGGTAATGATGAGGTCGGTAAACGTATTCATGAGCTTCGCCGGGTCATCGGCAGGACCGTCGAAATTGACCCAGCGGTTATTGTCGGTGCGGCCGGCCAATTGCGCAGGATTGCGCCTGGCGGGGCGCTCGACCAGCACCCGTTGACGGCTTCCCACCATGCGTTCGGAAATCGCGCGCGCCTGGCCGTTCAAACGCTGCTGCAACAGTTCCAGGCGTTGCTGCTTGACCTCATGCGCCACCTCATCGGGCAACGCAGCAGCCGGGGTGCCGGGCCGGCGGCTGTAGAGAAAACTGAACGATTGATCGAAACCGACATCGGCCACCAAATTCATGGTCGCCATGAAATCCTGTTCCGTTTCTCCCGGAAACCCGACGATCAAGTCGGTCGATATGCAGATATCCGGCCGCACGGCTCGCAGTTTACGCAGCTTTTGCTTGTATTCCAGCACGGTGTGCCCGCGCTTCATGGCGGCCAGAATGCGGTCCGAGCCGCTTTGCACCGGCAGATGCAAATAGTTATTGAGCTGCGGCACGTTGGCATACGCTTCGATCAAGCTATCGTTGAAATCCAGCGGGTGCGACGTCGTGAAGCGAATGCGCGCCACGCCCTCGATGCCGGCCACGAAGTGAATCAACGTCGACAAGTCGGCGAGCGTGCCGTCGGCCATGGGCCCGGCATAGGCGTTGACGTTTTGGCCGAGCAGCGTGATCTCGCGCACGCCTTGAGCGGCCAATCCTTCGACCTCAGCCAGCACCTGATCGAACGGGCGGCTGATTTCTTCGCCGCGCGTGTAAGGCACGACGCAAAAAGTGCAGTACTTGCTGCAGCCTTCCATGATGGAAACAAATGCCGTGGAAGCCGTGGTGCGCGCCTCCGGCAGCCGATCGAATTTCTCGATTTCCGGAAAACTGATGTCGATTTGCGACCGGCCGGACTGCTTCAAACCGTCAAGCATGTCCGGCAGGCGGTGCAGGGTTTGAGGCCCGAACACGAGATCGACGAAGGGCGCGCGCGCAGTGATCCCCTCCCCTTCCTGGCTGGCCACACAGCCGCCGACGCCGATGACCACATGCGGGCGCTGCTGCTTGAAGAGCCGCCATTCGCCCAACAAGGAAAACACCTTCTCTTGAGCCTTTTCGCGCACCGAGCAGGTATTGACCAGCAAAACATCCGCTTCAGCGGGATTGTCGGTCCTCGTCATGCCCTGAGCCGATTCGAGCACGTCCCGCATCTTGGCGGAATCGTATTCGTTCATCTGGCAGCCAAAGGTTTTTATGTATAAAAGACCGGGCATTTAGAACATGGGCTCATGGAGAAAAGGCCGTTAAGATACTAGGAACCATGCCAATACGCGAAGTTCTCAAAATGGGCGACCCACGGCTCCTGGCCGTAGCGCAGCCGGTAGGCCAGTTTGGCACGCCGGAGCTCGAAAACCTGCTTACCGATATGCAGGACACGATGCGCAG
>DATHFW010000313.1:0-2136 GCA_035317945.1 Steroidobacteraceae bacterium
AGCCAGACGTCCGGCGCGGCGCCGCACACGCTCCCGATCTCGTAACCGAGCGAGCGGCCGACGCTGATCGACTCCGCGAAGACCGCCTTGAGCACGCGGTGGCCCCAATCTTCGTCGCGGTAGAAATCCTCATCCCATTGCCCCGATGCGCCAAGCACGCCGTGCGTAAAGCTGTTCGTGATCAATTTGGTCCAGCGTTCACCCCAAAGATTAGGCGTCACGATCGCGCGATCGACAGCGCCCAGCATTGCAGCGAGCTCGGTCGCCCGCATCGTGCAGGCACCGCCGATTTCACCGATGCGGAAGACCGCATGGTCGCTCCCGGTGGGCGGCGCGAGAAAGCGGTAGATCTGGCCGGGATCCGTGCATTTTACGCCGAGGCCGCTGACGATGCAGCCTAGGACCCTATCCCATCCGACCACGTCGGCCAGTTGCTGTTCGTTCATGCCGTTCTGCATCGAGACCGCATACCCGGCAGGGGAAAGATAGCCTGCGATCAAGGCAGTGGCCCAGGCCGTATCGAAGGATTTTACTGCGACCAAGGCAATGTCGATGGGATCCCACGTGAGCGTCTGCACTTCGTGGATGTGCAGCGCGCGCGCAGCGATCGTCGTTTCGGTATCCGCGCTACGCACGGTGATGCCATGCCGCTTGATATGATCGATGTGCTCGGGCCATGGATCGATAAAACTTACGCGCGAGCCCGCCTCTGTGAGGAAAGCCCCGACATACCCGCCCACCGCGCCTGCGCCGATCACGGCAATGTGCTTGCCCATCATTTTCCCCGGAATCTTGCCTCCCACGTGGGAAAAAGGAAAATGAACGGCCAGTCAATGATGGATGTGTGGATTGTTAGAGAACTGCGGCAAACCCTCGGATTATAGCTCGTTGACAAAGGGCTTAGAAAATTGAACTGGTAGTCATTGAGGTTGCGACGGCACCGCTTCGCGGCACGGAGTTTACGGGAGATGCGTCGATGGATTTTGGGGTTTCGGGCAAGACGGCGCTGATCACCGGAGCCTCCCAAGGCATCGGACTCGCCATCGCCCAGAGCCTGGCGCGGGAGGGCTGCAATCTTTTGCTCGTGTCCCGGGGACGGGAAGGTTTGGAGCGCGCCAAGGAGTTAATTCAAGGCCAGGCCAAGGTACAGGTCGAGATCCTGGCCCAGGACTTGAGCTCGACCGCCGCGGTCAGCGCGGTTGGTGAAGCGGCCGGGCACGTTGACTTTCTTGTCAACAATGCCGGCTCGATTCCGCAGGGTGATCTCCTGACGATCGACGACGAGCGTTGGCGGGCAGCTTGGGACCTGAAGGTATTTGGATTCATAAACCTGACTCGCGAAATTTATCGGGCGATGCGGGAGCGTCGCGCAGGCGTCATCCTCAATATCATTGGCTCATCCGGGGAACGGCCAAGTCCTAATTATATCGCAGGAACCAGCGGGAATGCCGCACTCATGCAATTCACGCGTGCCCTTGGCGGCGAGAGCGTGGACCATAGTATCCGAGTGGTCGGTATCAATCCGGGGCAGATCGAGACGCCGCGGCAAACGGACCGGTGGGAGGCCAAGGCAGAGGCTCTATTCGGCGACAAGGCTCGCTGGCGCGAGCTTGAGGAAATCCGCAACTCCCCTTTTGGACGCCTGGCGCGGCCTGAGGAAGTCGCCGACGTCGCCGCCTTCCTGCTTTCTGCGCGCGCGTCTTACGTCAGCGGGACGATCGTAACGGTCGATGGCGGGCGCATGGGACGTCTCAAACCCTTCTAAGCAAGCAGGATGCCCAATATGCGCCTCGAGTATGTCGACATCGAGCGGGCCACGCCCGAGCAACGAGCTGTCATTGACACCGTTGCCTCGAGCCCGCGAGGGCCAATCCGCGGCGGACCGATCGGAATCTGGCTGCATAGCCCAGAGTTCGCCCAAAGAGCGCAGCATCTCGGCACCTTCTGCCGTTTCCAGTCGACAGTGCCGCCGCTTTTGTCGGAACTGACCATCCTGATTTGCGCTGCCCATTGGCATGCCGGTTACGAATGGTCGTCGCATCTCGGCCCCGCCCTGAAGGCAGGGCTATCGCAGGACGCCGCTGATGCCCTGCGATAGCCCTGCCTTCAGGGCGGGGCCGAGATGCGACGACCATT
>DATHFW010000314.1:0-13670 GCA_035317945.1 Steroidobacteraceae bacterium
AATGGATATCGCCTTGCCGCCCGCTGCTTTGATTTCATCGCGAACTTGATCGCAGGCATCCTGCTTGCGCGATGAGATGACCACCTTCGCCCCGGCCGCCGCCATCTGTTCGGCAATGGCTTTGCCGATGCCGCGAGAGGAGCCCGTGATGAGCGCGACCTGGCCGGAAAGATCGAAAAGCGAGTGGGCCATCGAGATTCTCCATTTCGGCTGATGCGCCGATGATATCGGCCGCGTCAGGCCGCCTCGAGCACTTCATGCTGATACACCGGCACGGCCCGATCCGAGAGCATGTCTTGAAGCTGCTTTCTGCTGCGGTTCTCAGGCATGAGCCATGCCTCGACGTGCTCGGGCTTTAAATTGATGATGCAGCGATCATGACCGGCCGCCGCCACGTCCGCCGGCGGCTCGTCGGTGATGGCAGCAAAGCCCCGATGGTCCGGCTCCTTGGGATCGGTCCAGTGCGACCAGAGACAGGCGATGTACATCGTCTGTGCCGGTTCGGGTTTGAACTGCAGCACCACATTCTGCTCCCGCTCGCCTGCTTTGAGTTCCCGATGCTCCATGGCGTGTAGCTTCACATTCTCATAAAAACTCTCGACCACCATGATGGCGTGATGAGATCCGAACTGCTCACCCCAGAATTTCTCCAAATTGTCGCGCCGCGCGTTGTACAGACCCGGGAATTGCTTGTCGTAGTACGCCGGCTTGCCCGCCGGCCGGCAGAAGTAGCGCATCGGCGTCAATAGATTCTGTCCCTCCCGGCGGATGATGACGCCGGCATAAACAAACGGGAAAATGCGATTGTCGTCCGGAGTCGGCTCCGGACTGCGCAGGCCGGCAAGTTTGGTCGATAACGCCGCGATTTTACTGCCGGCAATCCTGACCTCTTCGCGCGCTTTCTTCGTTTCCTTTTCTTTGAGCGATCGCTCCGCGTTGACGAGGCGTGTTTTTTGCGAAAACAGATCCTGTTCAAGCTTGGCGGCCACCTTCAAGCGATGCTCATCGATCGCGGCCTTGATCCGCCGCTCCTGATCATTGGCCGGCTCATCGAAGTTCGCCTCGAATCCGCGGGAGATATTGACCCCCGGGTCGTCGAGTCTGCGAAAGAACAGCCTTTCGATCTCCGAATAGTCCAGTCGAATTCCCAACTGCCGGCTGAGTTTGCGGGCCATTTGCACGACTTGGGCGGAATAACACATTGCTTAAAATTCTACGCCCGCAGATCGATGTGCGCGAAGTGCCGCGAGGCCCTTAAGGGCCGGCGCGTCTCACAACAAGTCGCCGGCTGGTTAGGCGACCTGCTGCTGCAGTCGCGAGTCCACCGCTGCTTCGGCGGCCACCCAATCCGCGACTTCGTTGCCTGCTGCAAATCCGCGCCGCTCAGCCAAGAAATACGCCTCGGCTGCCACCAGCCGGCGCCGAGCCTCCGGCTCGATCGCCGTGCGGCCCGCCGTCCCGGATTCGGTCGATTCCAGGGACCGCATGACTGCACTGTCGGTCAGCTCGGCTGCCACCGCCTTTCGCCTCGGCTTCTTAACCGGGGATACCCGCTTCGTCACCATCTCTGCCTCCTTTAAGTCTCCGTACTGGGAGACTTTTTTGGTGAGGTGCTGGGCGCACCTCACTTCAAGTGGACTATATAACGGTCTCGCACGCATCTCTGCAAGAGCAGACCGATGCGAATGCGAATCAGGCGAGCGAGCATACGCGTTACGCGGCCGGTCCGGCCGGCGATAATACCTAGACCTCAAGACCGGTTGTAAGCCTGTGACGGCGCTGTGGTGCCCTAGGCCTCGGCCGCGTATCGATTCGATTGCGTCGGCTCGGCGCAAAAGATGATCAGCAGGAACCAGCCGATTATCGGAAAGAAGTACAAGAGCTGCCACCACCCGCTTCGATCGGTGTCGTGCAGGCGGCGCGCCGCAACGGCGAGGCTGGGCAGAAACGTCGCAAAGGAGAAGACGGCAGCCAGGTTATAACTGACCACTCGAAGCGCCGCCGTTGCGATCAGGGTAAATACGAACCACCACCAAAACTCAGGCCTCGATGCACAGCCGTTGAAATCCGCATACTTGACGAAACAGATTTTGACCGCAGCGATAAACGGCATCTTTAATCAACTTTGAGCACGGGTGTTATTGCCGACTTTGAGCGCTCGGGAGGAGAGAACGAATGGTTAGGGCTTTGCGGCGGCTGAATCGAGCTGCGCGATTCTAGCCGTTTGAGCCTCGATGAGCGCGCGGGCGAAGATCAACTCCGCGCAGGCCGAGCGCGCATCGGCAAGACTTCCAGGCGCACCAAAGAATCCTTGTTCAGAGATGTTGCGAAGGACTTGATCACTTACCGACACCGGTGTGCGCGTGTTGGGGCTGTTGAATTCCATGAATCTTTAGTCTCCCCTCTAATTCCGAAACTACTGAAGGTTACTGTAGGTCATTGCCTGAGCTTGCGCTGCTGACCGGCGTGCTTATGTGGATTGTCCCGCTATTTGAGTGCCGGCGGGTGTGGAGCAGTTCAAGGAATGCGCATTGGAGGCCGTTCCCGCAGCTTCGAACGCCGGCGCCTTGCAGATACTCTTTTATCGATCGCTCGATTGCCCCGCTTGTCAACTGCGAGACGCATGTGCGGGATCAACCAGATGCGCATTGCGCCTACAGCGGTTGAAGCGGATATCGAGTCGCCAATCGCATTCCACAGTGACACTGTCCGTTGGCGGCGATACGTCGCTTCATCGGCTGGAGAATTGAATGTCGAACGAAAACCAAGGCGGAAAGATGAATGAGCAAGGTGGATCAGGAAAGACTGATCCGAACCGAGCGACCGATGCGCCGAAGACCGGTCAGCAGTCGCAAGACATGCCGCGGCAAACTGACAAGGGAGCCAGCCAACAGGGGGGCTCGGATCAGAAGAGCGGCCAACAATCGCAGGGATCGCCCAAGGAGAGCGACGGAACGAAACAGGCTGGGTCACCCAAAGTCATCTAAGGCGACCTAAGCAGTGATGTCGGGGGCATTCACCCCCGACATCAATTCTCTTATACGAACGGCCAACCACGACGCCTGCTCTCCCGCAGACCAGTCGCTGAACTTCGCCCCGGCAGACGCGGCCCCAATAGCCCTTGACGCTGAGTCCCCGTAGGCGTATTTGCAGGACACCCGTGAAAATAATGTTCATGCAGGCCCTGTGCCTGTCCTTCGCACCAGCAATTTGGGCAGCGCAGCCGGTCGAGCCGGCGGCGCCGAGTGTCACGGCCATTCGCGCGGGAAAATTCATTGATGTGCAGACCGGACAAACACTCGCGAATCAAATCATCCTGGTTCGCGGCGCCAAAATCGACGCGGTTGGCTCCAACATCAAGATACCCGATGGTGCCACCGTCATCGATCTGTCGAAGATGACGGTGCTGCCGGGGCTCGTTGACTGTCACACTCACTTAGCCGACCTGCCCAACGCTGAGCCCCTGGTTTCTTTGCGCATGACTGCAGTCGAAACCGCTTATGCCGCTATCCCGAATGCGAGCGTCACCCTGCTGGCCGGCTTTACGACGGTACGCGACGTCGGCGTGTATCGCGCCTTCAACGATGTCGCCATGCGCGACGCTATTGCCAAGGGAATATTCATGGGGCCGCGCATGTATGTCGCCGGCGCGTATGTAACGATCAGCGAGGGAGCGGGCGCGATGACCGGACTGGCCAAGGACATCGTGCTGCCGTTGGATCTTCGCTACGGCATTGCCAACGGACCTTGGGAGGTCCGCCGAGTTGTGCGCGAACTCGCACATCTTGGTGCCGATCACATCAAGATTCTGACCACCGGCGCAGTTCTCACGCACGGCAGCAATGCGAAGTCCATCGAATACACCCCGGAAGAGATCAAAGCCGCCGTGGAAGAAGCGGCCAACTTCGGCCTACGGGTCGAGGCGCATGCGCACGACGCCAATGGCATCAAGAATGCAATCCGCGCAGGCGTCGCGTCCATCGAGCACGCCACCCTCATCGATGACGAGGGAATTGCACTTGCGAAGCAACACGGCACGTATCTGGACATGGACATCTACGACGAAGAATGTATCCAGTCGGATCCCGCCAGTCCCGCCGACTTCCTCGCGCACGATGCGGGCTTGGGGGAAACACAACGTCGCAACTTTACCAAAGCCGTTCGCGCCGGCGTCAAGATGTCATTTGGCACAGATGCAGGGGTATGTCCTCATGGGATTAACGCCCGTCAGTTTGCGTTCATGGTCAAATATGGAATGACCCCGATGCAGGCAATTCAGGCGGCAACCGTGAATGCCGCTGACCTCATCGGTCATTCCGAACTCTTCGGTTCGATTACCCCAGGAAAATCCGCCGATATCATCGCGGTGAGCGGTGATCCGATCGCCGACATTCGTGAGCTCGAGCATGTTCGGTTCGTGATGAAGGAAGGAAAGGTTTACAAGCAGTAATATTCCAAAAGCCGCCCTCGCGGCTGACTATGCCAACCCCAAATGGGTGCTACTGCGTTTCGCTAAGCGCAGTCATGGCGGCCAGCGAGTCCATCGCGCGGTCCTCCTTTTAGGGCTCACCGGTAGCGTGGCCTGATATCGCTTTCTGAAACTCGGCGGCCTGCAGCATTGAGCTCACCGTGTTGACCACGGCATCCGATAGAACCTCGTAGTAGTTCTCTGCCTTGTAAGAGCGCCCAAATCGCGTGGCCTCACCGGAGGCGAGACCATTCCACAGGGTTTTGCCGCTCTGATCGATCACTGTGAAATGAATTGCTACGTCTGACTTGTAAGTGCCTCCTTCGCGGACGAAGAACCTCTTCACCTCACCCTGTATGGTCACCCCGGCATTGCTGTTGGCCGTCTTGATGCCGGCCTGATCAAATAGTTGCCGAATGTGCATGCTTACGAAGGCGCCCACGTCATCTGATGTGGTGACTGGCTTGAGGTCGTCGTCCTCTCGGTTTTCACCAATGACCTCCTTGTTATCACGGCCGTCGGTGAAGGTCGCGACCGTGACCGGCGAGGCGCTCATCTGGGCGGTACCGAGCTGAAGATCCGACGTGGGTCGCCATTGGAGAGGTATGTGCTCGAGCAGCTTCGTTTTTGATGATGCAGCGAGTGAAACGCTCAGCAGCAGCGTGGCGAGAATCGTACGGATCATTGTTGGGATCTCCCGGTGATGATGGCCGTATTTTACCTACGCCGGATCAGATTGCATGCCGCAGCTAACCCCGGCCTGTGAGCGCGAACGGCAGCGAAATTACCCACAGCCCCAGAATCGTATAAGCCATCATCAGCACGAGCATCGGCACTTGGCTTACGACAGCGTGGCGCCGAGATGGAAACACCCGCAGTGCTACGCGATGCGCCAGCCAAACGCTGAGTATGTGCCCAACAAGGATCAACGCCACCTCGACATGCCATACGATCGCCATGTTGAGTACCGGTGGATCGCCCATGTGAGGCAGGTTCAATGGATTCCATTCGAATCCGAATGGATCGGTGAACAGGTAGGGAAGTACCGGGGTGCGCACCAGGATAAGCGTGAAATAATGGGCTAGGTTGTAGACAAACGCGATGGGCAGTATCGTCAGCGACAGCGCCAAGGCCAACGTGCGCAGTGGAATGGTGGTTCGCGTCGCGACTTTGGCTACCTGCAAAATCAGAAGATAGATTCCCAAATAGAAAAACGGCGCGAGCACCAAGCCCATGTGTTGGAACGTCTCGTACCACCGCTCCATTGCCGCCTCGGGAACAGACGCCTGACCCGATGCGGATTGGAGGTAGAAAAGAATGTGATGCCAGAAAATACCCTTCCAGAAAAGTGTTTGATGCATGCCGTCATAGGTTGTGCCCGCAAGAATAAAGAGCACAAAGACGACGAGACTGATCGACCTCGGGCGCTCATCCAAAGCGCCGACTAGAGGCCACCGAAGGTAGACTTCGAGTCGGTTATCCGCAGTTCGCGGCCGATACGCAATCGGCGCGAGTGTGCCGACGAGCCGAAAAAGCACGGCGAATATTTCGCAGCGGCGAAACCAAGCGGTCTTCCCGAATACCCAAACGCCGATCAGTGTTATGGCACTGTAAGCGATGAGAATCAACGAAAGCTCGCGCGGTCCCGGAAGCGTAAACAACTCGAGCCAAACCACAGCAACATAGAATGCCACTGCCGGCCAATAGCCGAGAGCCTCAGGATACTCAAATCGAGACTGTGCGAGATCAACTCGGAGTCGCTGCAATAACTCAACCACGGTCTGCCAGGGATTGCAGATTCCGTAGACGTCGCCCACGAGCACGGTTATGTAGGTAACCCCGAGAAGAAAGATATCCCAGAACAGTGTGAGGTTTAAATTGTCATCCGGATCCTTCGTCCCAATCAGGCCCGCGACAATCGCGAGGCAGAGGGATCCCAAGGCGCCAAATCGAAGCAGGTGTACGACCCATCGCGGAACAAGCCCTAGCAATCGAGCATTGGAAGCACTCGCGGCCGGAACATCCACGCCACCCGCAGGTGCACGCATGAACCAGCCGAAGAGCAGGAAGGTCACCAGAAGGGTCGCGGCGCAGGCGTAGAGATAGAGTCGAAAAGGCACGGGCAAGTTGTAGCGCATGAGTAGTTCATGCGATCCCGCAGAGCCGCTGATGAGCAACAAGCTTAATCCGGTGAGCAGCTTGCGCGACATGTAGATTGGGGTGTGGAGTTATACGAAAAGAGGAGCGACATCTTAGTCGCTCCTCGATGCTCGCATCAATTCGTCAAGGAACGGTGATCGTTGTCAATGACGTGGGAACATTCACAAATAGCTGCGGTTTTGTCGACGTCAAATAGGGCTCAAATGCCAGCACCTGAAAGCCGTTGTCCGCCGAGGTGGTCCACAGCTCTATACGGCCGTTTCTATTGAGGAATCTTGAATGCGATTTATTCCAATCAAAGGTGCGGTTGGTCATACCGTTGATTCCGGACCCGGGGAGATTCTGGCCCGTGCGAATCGGTGGCTTGTAATAGGCGACTTCAGCCGGAGCGGTAGGCGTACTAATATCAAAAACGCGAATACCGGCTTCGTGACGGCTACAGGCGACCAGCCGTGCGTCTTGCCGGTTGTCCGCCGTGCAGTAGTGGGTGGAGTAGCCGAAACTCGTTCCCTCTTCCGAAGCGACAAACGCCGGATCGTTGGCGAGTTGCGCGCAGTTGGCGGGGTCGTCCACTTGCAGCTTGAGCAATGACACTTGAGCCGGACTGGTTTCATTGGTGATATCGATGAGCCGCGCATAGCCAAATAGCGGCGTGCCATTGGTGCACGCCGCAGCGCGCGTGCCTGCTTGCAGTTCGTCCGACACCAAGAGGTAGGGTTTTCCTTTAATGGTAATGGGCTCGCTCGTCATTGCGATACCGCCGTCGGGCCAGAACAGTGTCGAAATCACCCGGACCTGCGGGTTTGCGAGGCGCGCATTGAAATCGCTCACATCGAGAATGACAAGACCGTTCTTGCCCGCCGGCCCCGAGCCCGGCTGCATCAGATAGACACGGTTGCCGTCCTCGCTGACCGATAGATCGTGCGGGGTGCCGATGCCATTTGGAGGCACCCAATTGAGCATGAGCTTTGGATTTGTCGGGTCTGAGATATCAATAATATATAGGCTGACCGGATAAGTGCTGCCGTAGTAAGTCATTCCATCGGGCGCCATCGCGCCTGCATGACCTTTTATCGATGTACCCGGCGGAATCGGTAAATCGACCGCTGCTTTTAGAACCGGCTGCTTGCAATTGGTGACATCATAAACGGCAAATCCGGAGTTGGTACCCGAGCCGCCTTCAGACTCCACCGCGGCAAGCAAATGCCGTGCGGTACTGATTTTCAGTGATTCCCAAGTCTGCAGCATGGCCGGCGCGCTCAAGTACGCGGTTGGTACAGGGTGCGTTGGATCCGAAACATCGATCACCGCCACGCCCGGATGCGCCTGATTGGCCGCATCGGCCGTACTGTAATACGAGCAATCGTCGATCCACGTTTGCGCGTGATAGGCACCCTCCCCCTGGGACTGCCCGATCAGTGCCAGATTGCACTGCAGTCCGGCGACGGCCGCGCCACTCATCCGTTGGCCAAGTGTTGTCTGCCCTTGCAATCCAGTCTCGACGTTGTCGCCATTTTGGCAGGAGGTGCCGTTACTGACCGCAGGTGGGAAGTTGCCGTTTCCGCCGCTGCAGTTGGGCAGCGTAGCGATCGCTATGGTGAACAGGGCGGCGATGCCCAAGATTCGTAGACCGGCGAGCTTTTGTTTGCTCATCAATTTATCTCCGGGTAAGCAACTAAACCCTGCCGCAGTTGCCGATCCCCCATTTGTTTCTCTTCAAATGACCAATCGGCTAGCGCGTTTTAAATTCTAGCTTCCGCCGGACCGTATCACATATTTGATATATTTCTCCACGAAACGAGCTTCTGGAATTGCAAAGTTAAGCAAAGGAAGCATCGGCCGCAGGCTTCCCAATGCCTCGCGCATGAAGCGCTCAGATGCAGATCGCTTAATTACGCAAGGGTGCGTATTTGCGCGACGACGCCATACTCATGTTTTGGCAGCCTTCATGAATTTGACCATCACGCGCTGCCCTATGAGAAAAGGCGTCTTGTCTGCCGAGATGACAACCTCGACCACGCGTTCATCGCTGGCTTCATTGGCGCTGTCGGACTTCAACTTGCGCGAACCGAAAGTTGCTGCGATTCGAATGACGTGTCCCGTCCAGACTTTGCTCGAGTCGATCTCCGGAGTGACCTGGGCCTCCTGACCGACGTGCACGTCCGGTATCGCGCTCTCGACGATCTCCGCGCGAATGATGTGTGGTAGAGCCGGCTCCAGGTCAAACATGTTTGAGACGTTGAGCGTAGAGGCACCGGCACCCGGATTTGCATAGCGGCGGATGATCTTGCCATCCATCGGCGCACGAATATTGGTCAGCTCCTCGTTGTATTCAGCCTGCGCCAGCTGTGCCCGCGTTGTTTGAATCGCTGATTGTTGAATTCCCAGCTGAGCTTGCGCCGTGGCCACCGCATCCCTGGCCTGATCCAACTGCTGAATGGCGACGGCATTGGAGGATGAGAGTTTTGTCAGCCGCTCGTACTCGCGTTGGGCTGTCCTGACGTTTACTTCGGTCAGCACCAGCTGGCTCTGCGCTTGAGCCACGGCGGCGCGCGCGCTGATGATCGCCAGTATTGAATCTTGATCTTCCTGGCGCGCCAGCACCTGGCCCTTGCGAACCACATCGCCCTCGTGCACGAGGACATCCTTGATGACGCCGAAGCGACGCGCCGCGATCTCAATCACGCCGCCTTCAATGTCGACCTTGCCGTTGGCGATGGTCGCAAACGGTGAAGGGGGACCCGCGCCGGCAGCCTTGTCTGTATGCGCTCCGGCTCCGCTCTTCCCGCATCCGCTCAAACACAGCTCGACGAATGCGATCGCGATTAGGATGGTGACCGATTTGGCGGGTCGGGGATTCAGGCTCATTGCTCAGTTTCGCTTGTGGCGTGCACGGCCAAGGGTTGCGCAACCATGTGATCGTTCAGAATCTTGCCATCCTCCATGTGAATGATGCGATCAGCATGCGCCTCCAAGCGCGCATCGTGGGTCACCACGACGATCGCGGCACCTCGCTCCTTGGCGGCCTGATGCAGCAGTTTGATGACGACTTGACCGTTGACTGAATCGAGTGCCGAGGTTGGCTCGTCGGCAAAAATCAGCGCAGGGGACTTGGCCAGCGCGCGCGCAATGGCAACCCGCTGTTTTTCTCCGCCCGACAGTTCGGCGGGCTTTTGGTGCAGGCGCTCACCGAGACCGACGGATTCCAGCACGGCGACGGCGCGTACGCGCGCTTCGCGCTTGCCGATGCCGCAATACCGAAGTATCTGTGCGACCTGCGCAATGGCATCCAGCGACGGAAAGAGATTGAAGCCCTGGAATATGAAGCCGCAATGATTCAACCTGAATCTGTCGATCTTGCGATCGCTCTTGGTCCACAGGCTCTCGCCCATGGCCATGACCTTGCCCTCATCGGGCCTCATCAGACCCGACAACGCAGCGATTAACGTCGACTTGCCCGATCCTGAAGGCCCCATCACCATGGTGACCTGCCCGTGGTACGCCGTGAAGTCGACGTTCTTGAGCACCTGCTGCCGGGTCTTGCCGATCTTGTAGGCCTTGCTCAGCCCACTCGCCTCGAGTGCGAGCGTGCTCATCGCAGCAGATCCGCCGGCTGGCTCTTTTTGAGGACGCCCAGGGACAAGGCCCCCGAAGCGAGGGCGATAACGAGAAGCGTAATCGCCACGGGCAGGTCAATGAATAACGGGAAATCCAAGGGCACGCCAAAGCTTTGGCCCAACAGCCACACCAGTCCGGTGATCGTGGCAGCGAGCAGCATGCCCGCAATGCCGACCCACAAACTCAGCTCCAGTACGATCAGCCTGAGCGAGCCCATCGAAACACCGAGTGCTCGGAGGCTGGCGAATTCCTTGATGTTGGCGAGAATCGCCCCCTGCAATGTCTGCCAGGTGATGACGATGCCGATGAAGGTGCCGACGACGACCGCGAATCCGATCATGACGCTGATACCGCCCTCCTTGAGCATCGATTTCTGACTTGACTCGGACAGATCCTCACGCGACCAGGCTTTATAGTTGCCGTCGCTCACGGCATTTAGTTCAGCGGCGACTTGCTGGGCCAGCGCGGGATCCTTGATTTTCACGATCAGTGGTCCGACGCGTTGACCCTCGTTCAACAGGTTGAGCAATTTCCCTGTTTGGCGCGACATGAACACCATGGCGTTGAACATCGAGGGGTAGGTGTTCGTCGCGCCACGTACCGAGACGGCGAGGCCGTTGATTTTTGCCTTGTCTCCTATAAGCACGCCCAGCTTGTCCAAACTCGATTGATCAACCACCACCGAATAGGGCTCCTGCAGCGCCTGCACGAGGTCTTCGCCAAAATCTTTCGGCAGCGTGACGGCCCCGGGGACCGGATCGATGATGATGATTTGCACGCCGCTAGCCTTGGCCACCTGCCCTTCTTTCGGAAAATTGGACCAAAAAGCAAAATTGAAATTTAAGGCTTGAACCTCCACGACACTGGCGTTCCCGTAGATCTTCGGGATCAGGCGACGCGGTTGACCGGAATTATTGGAAAACAAACTCTCTGCTTGCGGCGGCAATATCATGACTTCGCCGGGAGAACGATCCACCGTTGCGGTAAACGATTTACTCACGCCCATGAACATGCCTGTCATGGACAACACGAGCACGCCGGCAACCGCCAACGCAATCACGGCGGCGAGATAGCGGCGCCACTCATAGAGCAAAGTAGAAAGGGCTAGTGACAAAGGATAACGCCACCTCTCCTTGGCGGTGCCGATGCAACCATCAAGCATACGCCCAGTAGCACCTTCGCGCACTTTTGACGGGAAAATCAATGCCGAAGCAGGTGGGACGCCTGGCCGACGCCTTCTAACGCAGGGAAGCGGGCGCACCGGAGTCGTGACGACTCCGGCGCGCCCTCATTCCTCAGTGCTTGATCTTCAACAAATTCGCCTGGTCCTCGCCCGAATGATTGTCCTCGGTCACGATCATGAAGCCCAAGGCCGGCGTCTTCTGGAATTCCACCGGGTCGATGGCGACAGGTACGTCGACGGTGCGATTCGGTCCCACCGGCACGAACAGGGCGTTCGAGATGGACGGTTTGAAGGCATTGAACGACGCAGTTCCCGTCAACGCCATCCCGGCGCCCGTGTCGTCGAACGCGTTCATCGTGTACGTGAACCGCGGATTGGCCGGTGTAATGCCGAGATCCGACGCGAATACCGGCAACAGAACGGTTGAGCCATCGGTCGGTGCATCCGCGTTGAACTCGGCGAATTCAGCGCCGGTTTTCAGATTGACGAGGAAGGTGCCGATCTGCCCATTTGCGGTGCCCGTCGTAACGCCACCGATATCGGCTGAGAACAGGATGAAGTCATAGACGCCATCGCCGTTGACATCGATATAGATGTCGTACTCGCCCGATGCCGGATTGGAGAACCGTCCATACGTGTTCACGGCGAACACCAGGACGCTGTCTGTCGCGGAGACCGGGTTGCTTTGGACTCCGACAGCGCGCGGTTCGAAGGCCGCCGCGATCGTCCCGGTCTTCGGATTCTTCAATCCCCAGGCATAGAAATCGCCATTTCCGGCAATCACGCCATTGCGATTCGTAAGACGGATGCTGGGGTGCTTGCCATCGCGAAAATCCGCATCCACGGTTGATCGTGCGCGTGTCACGAGATAATACGGCAGATTGAGACTGACTCCGTTATTCGACGCGAACTCCGGTGTCAGCGTGATGGCGCCCGAGGCATCCTCGAACAGCACATTACCCGCAGCATCGTGCGTGGCGCCCGCAGTCCCTGCCGGCACATCGAGGGTCATGTGCATAACCTCTTCATCATGTCCCCGCACCGACACCGTCGAACGCGACAGGCGGACCGAATGCGGAACACCGCCCGCCGCGGTTGCAACTGCCGTGAAGCTGGCCGGCAAACGCTCGTGATTGCGCACGATGAGATCCCGCTCCTCATGGAAGTTGCGGGTCAATTCGGCGACGCCAAAGGACATGAGCCCCATGTGCCCGCCTTCATCGCCGTGTACGGTGACATTGGTGGCGGTGGCGCCTATGGGCTGCACCAAGCCTGAACCTTCGATGCGCGGTGAATAGTCAGGCAGCGCGCTCGGCGATGCGGTCTGAACCACGGCCGCGCGCAGACCGGGTTCTTTCCAATTCTTGTGCGCCTGCACGGCCAGTGCCGCAACGCCGGCGACATGCGGCGTCGCCATCGACGTACCCGATTCATAAATGCCGCCGGTACCGGTGCCCATGCCGGTCGAAAATACATTGACGCCCGGCCCAGACACGTTGGGCTTCAAATCACCGTCGTTGCTGCGCGGACCGCCGGAACTGAACGAAGCGGCCAACTTGAAGGTGTCGTCCGCTATGTTCGCCGGCGTGATCGACGCTGAGACCGGCGATGGCGCGGCCAGGAATGTGGGAGTGTCGCTCTGCAGCAGTTCGATGAACGGAATCGTCGCCGCGTCGATCGCGGGGTTGAAGAACCCGGCGGCGTTGTTGACGACGCCGAGCGCGACGGCGCCGGCTGTCTGCGCATTAATGACTTTCTGGTCGAACGAGCAGGTACCGCGCGCGACGATGGCCAGCGCGCCCTTGGTGCTTGCCGGGAAGTCCGTCGCGCTGCAGCCCAAGCCAAGAGCGGCACCATTCTTCAGAATGACGGCCGCCACACTACCGGTCGGCAACTTGAGGCTGTTGGCTTCGACGCCGTTGGCACCACCGCCCGAGGACAGCGTGATATGCACGCCATTGACGAGGAATGACCGCGCGTTCATCGCCGCGACACTGATGACACGGCTGGCCGTGCCCGGGTCGCCGGTGATATAAGGCGCCGGTCCATTGTTGCCGGCGGCAGCGACCACGATGATGCCGGCTTTTGCGGCATTGTCGGAGGCGATGGCATCCGCGGTGCCGGTCACGCCATAAGGCGAGCCCAGCGACATGCTGATGACGTCCATATCGTTATGCACGGCCCATTCGATCGCATCGGCGACGACGTCGGTGGAACCTTCGCAACCGAACACACGCACCA
>DATHFW010000315.1:0-6373 GCA_035317945.1 Steroidobacteraceae bacterium
ACGTCGCCGGGATTCGGCATCAGCGCCATGACCGGTTCGCGGCCTTCCGGTGCGTCGCTGCGGCGAAAGAACTCCAAGTAATAGATGGTTGCGCCGGTGCGCTGCGCGACTCCCGGAACCGAGGTTGCTTGAACAAAGAAGCCGGCGCTGCGCGCTGCCATGACCAGCCAATCGGTCACGACGCCGCCGCCTTGCCCGCCCAAAGCCGCGATCGTCAAGCTGATGGGACGTGATTGCCTCAAGCCAGCAGGCTGATGACGGCCGAACGCACCCGCGCCTTGAGCCGGTCCCAAGCGGTCGGGTTCACAATGACATCGGCGCGATAAAAGGACGGGCAAAGAACCGCAGCATGCGCAACTTCTCCGCACACGCCGCAGCCCACGCAGCTATTGTCCACATAGGCCACCGGATCCCGCCGCAGCGGGTCAGGATTGTTCTTGACGGTGAGCGAGGGACAGCCGGAGAGCCGGATACAGGAGTGATCGCCGGTACAGACGTCTGCATCGATGCCGAAGCGCTCGCGCACCACGCGTTTGCCGTCGCTGACCATTTTCTTGATCCCGGGCGCAACGCGGCGCTGGCGATTCAATTGACATTCGCCTTCCGCGATGACGATCTTGGGACCTGTGAATTTCGTGAGCAGCGCTTCCCGCAAAACCCCCATCGTCTGCTTCATGTCGTAGGTGCGAATCGTGCGCACCCATTCGACGCCGACGCCGCGCACGGCGGTCTCGATGCGATTCCTTGCGCGCCGGCCTTTGATCTCGGCTGAAGAGGACGGGATGTATTGCCCGCCGGTGGCGGCCGAGTATCCGTTATCGACAATAATGGTCACGCCGTCATGGCGATTGAACACGGCATTGCCGATGCCGCTGGTCAGGCCGTTGTGCCAGAAGCCGCCGTCGCCCATCATCGATAGCGCGCGCCGCGGATTCGGCACGTTGAACGAAGCGCCGCCCGCGGCGCCCAAGCCATAGCCCATGATGGTGCCGCCGAGATCGAACGGCGGCAGGGTCGAGAATGAATGGCAGCCGATATCGGCGCTGACCTGCATCGGCCCCATTTCCCGCGCAAGTAGTTTCATGGACGCGAACAGCGGCCGCTCCGGGCAACCCGTACACAGTCCCGACGGGCGCGTCGGCACGTTGCGCGCCAGCAGAGCTGCCGGCAGCAACGGAACATCCGCGATCGGCAATCGGCCGAACTCGGACAAGAATTTTCGGATGCCGGCGATGACGACGGCGCCGGTATATTCGCCCGCCATCGGCAGCGGCCCTTTGCCGACGATGCGGGTCTGCACATTCGCCTGCCGAAAGAACAGGCTCGCCGCTTGTTCGATGAACTCGGGCTGGCCTTCTTCGACGATCAAAACGGCCTGCTTGCCCGCCGCAAAAGCGGTGAATTCTTCCGGCACGAGCGGATAGGTGACGTTCAGAACATACAGCGGAATCTTGCATTCGCCGAACACGTCGGCCAGCCCAAGGCGCTCGAGCGCGCGCAGCACGGTGTTGTACAAGCCGCCTTGCAGCACGATGCCCACATCGCAGGGATTCTCGGGGCCGAAGTACTCGTTCAGTTTGCGTTCACGAATGAATTTGACCGCCGCCGGCCAGCGCTGTTCGATTTTCGCGCGCTCCTGCGCGTACGTCGACGGCGGCAGAATGATCTTGTCGAACGTTCGGCTGGGATTGTCCATCGCTTGCTGCAGCGTAAACGGCGGGCGGCGATTGTCTTTCGTCCGAAACCGGCCCACGACGTGGCAGGCGCGGATCCGCAGCATGAGCATCACCGGCGAGTTGCTGGCCTCGGACAGCTCGAAGCCCTGCTCAACCGCTTGTACGATGGAAGGCAGGTTCGGCCGCGGATCGAGCAGCCACATTTGGGACTTCATGGCGAACGCGTGCGTGCGTTCTTGCATGATGCTGGCGCCTTCTCCGTAGTCCTCGCCCAGCACGATCAACGCGCCGCCGATCACGCCCGCGGAGGCTAAGTTGGATAATGCGTCGGAAGCGACATTCGTGCCGACGGTGGATTTCCAAGTGACGGCGCCGCGAATCGGATAGTTGACCGAGGCGGCCAGCATCGCCGCCGCGGTCGCCTCGCTCGCCGAGGATTCGAACCGCACGCCCAGTTCGCCCAAGATGACGCTGGCATCGGCCAGCACATCCATCAAGTGAGAGATCGGCGCGCCCTGATAGCCGCCCACATAGCCAACGCCCGACTGCAGCAGCGCCTTGGTGACGGCCAAGATCCCTTCGCCTTCGAACTCGGCGCCCTCGGTCAGTCGCAACGACTGCACCTCTTTTGCGAATGAGCGTTCAGCCATGCGAGTCAGTATATTCCATTCGACTTTTACGGCTGCAATCGAGTTGCCGACCAACTGATCGCGCCGCTGCCGCGAGATTCGGGCAGCGATCGCGTCCAACGCGCGCGATCGTGGATGCGATATTCACCCTCGACCCACAATTCGACGGCATCGACATTCAGGCGATAGCCACCCCAATTGGGCGGGCGCGGCACTTCTGCGTCGATGTTGTCCGGTTCCGCCGAACCGGGACCCTCGTAAGGGATGCCAAAGCGCCGCGCCTCATGGGCCACGGCTGCGGCGAGCGCGGCCCGCGAGTCCACCGGTTCGCTCTGCTGGCTGGCCCAGGCCCCCACCTGCTTTTGCCAGGTGCGGGTTCGGAAATAGGCGTCGTTTTCGGGATCCGACAGCGGCTCGACCCGCCCCTCGGCGCGCACCTGGCGGTGCAAGTGATCCCAGTGAAATACGATGGCGGCCCGGGGGTTGCCTTGTAGCTCGTTGCCCTTGCGCGACCGATAGTTGGTATAGAAGAGTAGATAACCCTGTTGCGCTGCAATTTCCTTGCAGAGCACCACGCGTGCGGACGGATGGCCGCGGCTGTCGACGGTTGCCAGCACCATGGAGTTCGGATTGGGCTGCGCGGCATCGCGCTGTGCCTGGGCCAACCACTGTGCGGCGATTTCGAGCGGATTTGCCGGCAGGGGATCCGGCAGGGTTTCGGTCCAAAATGTCTTTTTGTTGCTGCTCATATGAGAATGGTAGCGGTGTCGATTGGAAACATGGGGCTTTCTTTCTATGAATTTGGATGAATTGCGTACTGCAATCACGACGCTCGATGGGCAACTGCTGGAATTGGTTGCGCACCGCCAGACGCTGAGTGAGCAGGTGGCCGCCGTCAAACGGGCCACCGGGCGTGCGACCCGGGACTTCGGCCGGGAGCGGGAAGTGATATTGCGGGGCCGCACCACCGCGGAAAGGCTGGGGATTTCGCCGGATTTGGCCGAATCGCTGCTGCGCCAGCTGATCCAATCCTCATTGGCCACCCAGGAGCAGGCCCGCGTGGCGGCGCAGGCGAAGGGCAGCGGCAAGCGCGCCTTGGTCATTGGTGGTCACGGCAAAATGGGCGGCTGGTTTGCCGAATTTCTGGCCTCTCAGGGGTTTCGCGTCGCCATTGCCGACCCGAAGGGCGGCCTGGCGGGCTTCGATATCGTGGCGGACTGGGAGACCGATGCCTTGGATTTCGATCTGATCGTGCTCGCCACACCGCTTTCCGCCACGGCCGACCTGCTGCAGGTTTTGGCGCGCCGGGCCCCGCGCGGGCTGATTTTCGACTTAGGTTCACTCAAAACACCGCTGCGAGCGGGTCTCGATGCCTTGGTCAAGGCCGGCTGCCGCGTGACCTCCGTGCATCCCATGTTCGGGCCGGACACCGAACTGTTATCGGGCCGGCATGTGATCTTCATCGACCTCGGAAATAGCGACGCCCTGGCCGAGGCACAGGAATTGTTCGCACCCACCATGGCGGAGCGGGTCGTCATGGATCTTGATGAACATGATCGCCTGATCGCCTATGTGCTTGGGCTATCGCATGCACTCAATATCGCTTTCTTCACGGCCCTGGCCGACAGCGGCGAAGCAGCGCCGCGCTTGGCGAAGCTCTCGAGCACGACCTTTGATTCGCAGCTGGAAGTGGCCAGCCGGGTCGCCGCGGAGAGTCCCGATCTGTATTTCGAAATCCAGAGCTCGAATACTTACGGCAACGAATCGCTGCTGGCTCTGCAGAAAGCAGTGGAGCGCTTGGTAACGACAGTGAAGACCAAGAATGCGACGGAGTTCACGGCCCTCATGAATCGAGGCAGAGCCTACTTGGACGTGCGCGCGGCTGCGCGCGCGGGTTGAGGAAAAGGGAAATGCCTCAGGTGGATGACGTGGGCCGCGAAATCGACGAACTCAAGAAGCGCGTCGCGGAAATGACGGCGGAGGCTGCGAACAACGAGACCATCATGAAGCGCACACAGGCGCGCGAATTGACGCTGCTGCGCGCCGACACACTGTCGCAGCTGCTGCATGCCATGGTCGACGGGTTGCGCGAGTCCTACTCGCTCGATGCGGTGAGCGTGGTGCTGCTCGATCCCCAGCACGAGGTTCGGCATTTGCTGGTTGCCGGCGGCGATCGGCCGGAGGAATTCAAGCAGATATTCTTTGTCGACTCGCTGGTCGGCTTGGCCCCGCAGCTCGCCGTGCTGCACAAACCCTGGCTCGGGCCCTTTGTCGGTGCGGACCACCACCTGCTCTTTCCGGGGATACCCAATCTCAAAAGCACCGCCTTGGTACCGCTGCCGCGCAAGGACCGCGCCACCGGCGCCCTGTGTTTCGGCAGCCGCGACGCTTCGCGCTTTACCCGGCATCACGGTACGGATTTTCTCGCACATCTAGGGGCGGTTGCCGCCGTGTGCATCGAAAACGCCGTCAATCGTGCGCGTCTGCTGCGTGCCGGCATCACCGATTTTCTGACCGGTTGGCACAATCGGCGCTACTTGCAGCAGCGCCTGAAGGAAGAACTGGCTCGTGCGCAGCGGCGCAGCGGTAGCATCGCGTGTCTCATGATCGACATCGACCGATTCAAGGGCATCAACGATGGATACGGGCATCTGGCCGGCGATAACGCGCTCAAAGAGGTTGCGCACCGCATCGAGGCGCAGATTCGCAGCATGGACACGGCCGCGCGCTTCGGCGGCGATGAGCTGGCGATCCTGTTGCCAGAGGCCACCGTGCCGGAAGCGGCAAAGCTGGCGGAACGCATTCGAGAAGTGATTGCGGCGTTGCCGTTTGCGCTCAACTCGCAGATCTCGCGCAGCCTCACCGTGTCCGTGGGCGTTGCCGCAGTTTCGCCAGGCCGAGACGAGTCGGATCTCAAGGCGCTCGCAGACCGCCTGGTTGCCGATGCCGACGCGGCGCTGTATCGCGCCAAGGCTTTGGGCAGAAATCGGGTACAAATGGGGGCCGGGTAGCCGGCGACCTGCCGACGAGCCACCGCGAACGAGCGCTACCGCAGTGCAATAGGGACCTGCCAAATTCCCAAGCCGATTTAGCTGGATATATGTACAGCTGTCGACCTGTATGCTAAATTTTGCGCAGCGATAATCAACGGGAATTCGAGGTAGGCACTATGGTTACGCGGCAGCGCTCGTCCAAGACCCTCAGGCCAAGTCGTCCGCTCGCCACACCAGAGGGTGCGCAGAATTCCGAACATGTCTACGGCGTGCCGGTCCCCGAAGGTCTGCACGAAGCAATCGAAGCCGAGCGCGATAACCTATGCAAAGTGGAGGCGCTGCTTGGATGTATGGTCGTCTCGTTGGAGTATAAGGACGATCCGCTCGATGGCCCGTACTTCCCCCCTGTGGCGCAGCTTGCGCGCGAGTTGGTGGCCAAATCGATCGACGGCCTGGATCCGGGAGTACTGCGTGAGCGCCTGCTGCGAAACAAGATCGAGGAGGTATTTTGCGTGTCTCTCGTTATCCAGGCATCCGTTATTGCATCGGGCAAGTTAGATGTAAACTCTTACCGCACCGCGGCTTAGTGCGTGACGAGATTCGCGGCTGTCAGAGCGGGCTGTCAGCTTGCTTGTTGAGTTCAGAGCAAAACCCCATCACGGCCGCCGAGCCGAAACAGTCCCGAAACAGCGTTGCATAATGTCGGCGTCGATGCGCCGAAAGGGTTTCGGGTCGGCACCCAAAGAAGCTCGCCGTTTGGGCGCGAGTCGCGATTTTACGATTGATGATGTATGACGCACTTACCGCGCGAATCATGGGCAGTGGGCGTTTACGTGAATGTGAGCACAGCTGCTCCAGGGTCACGGTGCGTTTCCAGGCACGCGCCTGGCGCGCCGGCAACTCTTTATCGCACATCGGAGCGAATCGCTGTACTACGTCGACTACCGCGTCCCGAACTGCATCGCCGTGAGCCGCTACGCGTTCCCGACGCGGAGGCTGTTCATTGGTGGTGCTCCAAATCTCCTCCATAAAATCCTTATCGCCCAACATGCGACGGTCTTCGGGTGATCCGTGC
>DATHFW010000316.1:0-2866 GCA_035317945.1 Steroidobacteraceae bacterium
ACCAGAAATTCCGCTAGTTCGCAGTGCCTTGATGTTTTCGCCTGTGGTTCTCATCGTTGATAATGAGTTGTTGGTCCGTCTTAATGCAGTCCTCCCGTTGGAAGAAGCAGGGTTCACCATGCTCCGAAGCTGGCAGTGCCATATCTCGTTGGTAACTCTACGTGGCCAGATGTCAGCACAAGCTCGACCGGCGGCCAGCGGTGACGGATGGCGTGTGCAAGCCTTAGCCCGTCCATGCTCCCAGGCATATTGATGTGTGAAGACGACCTTGATGTCCTTTCGAGCTTCCAGCATTGCAATGGCCTCGTCCGCTGCCTGCCGTATCTCCGCCCGTGTTGCGAGAAAAATTGTGTCGGATGTGTCGCGCCGCCCGCGACAGCCTGGTTAATCAAGGACCTAGTAGCTCGTCACAGAGATTTTGACGAGTTGATGTTGAGCCAATCGAGGATTGGCAGGTCTTGAGGCGGGACGAGGATATCGATGCTTGTGGCGACGCCTTGCTGTCGCCGGATGAGGCCGTCGCGCTCGAGGCCGAGCACCATCTGATGAACCGAAGGGGGGCTGACGCGGAAGTGGCGTTGCATGTCGGCTTCGGCCGGGGCCTGGCGGAACATGCGGGCATAGACGTAGATGAAGGCCAGGTACTGGCCTTGCTTTTGGGTGAAGCGATGCGGGCCGGTTCGGCGCGCGGTGCCTGATTTCTGACTCATCGCTCGATTCGTCTGGTCACCCCCTTGAGGAGATCAGAATGAATGTACGGTACCGGGTCGAACTGAGCCAAGCGGAACGCGTCGAGCTTGGGGCGCTGCTGGCTGGCGGCAAGCATGCGGCGCGCAAGCTCAAGCGGGCGCAGATCCTGCTGGCGGCGGATGGCGGGGTGGGCGACGACGAGATCGCCCGCAGCATCGTGGCGAGCGGCTCGACGGTGTATCGCACCAAGCGGCGCTTCGTGCTCGGCAACCTGGAGGCGGCGCTGAGCGAGGTGCCGCGGCCCGGCGTGCAGCGCAAGCTTACGGGCAAGCAAGAGGCCCTGCTGGTGGCGACCGCCTGCTCCAAGCCGCCGGCCGGCCGGGCCCGCTGGACGCTGGAGTTGCTGGCCGGCGAGATGGTCAAGCTGACCGAGCATGGCGAGCTGTCGCGCGAGACGGTGCGCCGGCGCCTGGCGGAGAACGAGCTGAAGCCGTGGCGCCGCGACATGTGGTGCATCCCCGAGGTCGACGGCACCTATGTCGCCCGTATGGAGGACGTGCTCGATCTCTACGCCGAGAGGCCCGATCCCAAGCGGCCGGTGGTGTGCTTCGACGAGAGCCCGACCCAACTGATCGGCGAGGTCCGCCCGCCGATCCCGGCCACGCCGGGTCAGCTCGAGCGCTACGACTGCGAGTATCGCCGCAACGGCACGGCCAACCTGTTCGTCTTCCTCGACGCCCACCGTCCATGGCGCACGGTCAAGGTCACCGACCAGCGGACCGCTCGCGACTTCGCCGATTGCATGCGTGATCTCGTCGACCTGCACTATCCCCGGGCTGAGCTGATCCGCGTCGTGCTCGATAACCTGTCGACCCATTCACCGGGCGCCCTCTACCAGGCTTTCCCGGCGCCAGAAGCACGCCACATCCTGCGCCGCCTGGAGTTCCATTACACCCCAAAGCACGCCTCCTGGCTCAACATGGTCGAGATCGAGATCGGTGTGCTGCGCAGCCAGTGTCTCGATCGCCGCATCGACGATCGCAAAACCCTCGAGGCCGAGATCGCTGCCTGGGAGTGTCAGCGCAACGCCACCGCAGCCTGCATCAAATGGATGTTCACCACTCAGCGCGCGCGCATCAAACTGCTTCGAGCCTATCCAGACCTCGCCAAAGAGTCATAATCTCTGTGCAGAGGTACTAGCGCTCCGGGGCAGGCGCCGGAAACGAGGGAAACCGGCACGATGACAACAGGCGAGATTGGTTCTTCCGGTGCAAAGAAAAGCTTGGTCTCGCGCAGAGGAATCTCCGTCGCCGGCGACGTCCCGGTCGAACCCAACTATCTATTTGGCAACAATCCAGCCCCAACCGTCGTTTGACCTTCATCACATGGAGCGGTTGTTGTCATGTTTCGCACCATCCTCATTTGCATGGCTCTGACAATGGCGGCGGGTACAGCCCACGCTGCCAACGCCAATCGCAGGCCCCTGCCGCAGGTAGCCGCGTCGGCTGCGAAAGCGGCGATAGAAGCTTGCGGCTATCGGAACGTAAGGAACCTGACCCGCGACCCAGTCGGCAACTGGGCGGCAGAGGCTGAACGTGGCGGCGTCGAGATTGCTGTCGTCTTACAGGTCAACGGCGAAATCGCAGAGGAATGAAAACAGGGCGCTTGTGCGCGAATGCCACCATGCCGCGGTCCCAGTTAGGGAACGTCTGAACAAGTATCGCTGGGCGCCAAGGCTTTCATCGAGAGCGCCTGGACAGTGTCTGAACGAGGGTTTTTGATCGGCGTGGTGTGGGATCTTGGCGTCCCCGAGACCAGAAGACCAGATCAGGACACACTACGCCCCTTGGCGCAGCAGATGGCGGCGCGCCACGAACAGGTTGGCAAGTGCGCAGGTCACGAACAGGCGATGAGCATTCTTGTCGAGGCCGCGGTAGCGGACCATGACGAAGCCGAACACCCTCTTGATGACGTGGAAGGCATGCTCGACCTTGAACCGCACCTTGGACTTGGTGCGGTTCTTGGCCCGCTCGGTCTCGTCAACGACGCCGCGATGCCGATAGCGTTGATTGGTGAAGTCGAGGGCGTTCGGGGCATGCGCTTTGATCACGTCGGTCTGGCCGCGATAAGCTTGGTCACCCCACACCCGCGTCTCCTCGCCATGCAGCAGGTCAGC
>DATHFW010000317.1:0-2080 GCA_035317945.1 Steroidobacteraceae bacterium
GCGAAGAGGCGCATCGGTCCGATCAATGCTGCAATGCCTGCCATGGCAAGATGATTCTTGGATATTTTCATTGGCATTCCCCATGCGAAAAACGAGTCTTATTAACCACGCCGCAATAACTTACGGTCTCGAGCTATGGTATCAGTGCGGCATTAGCTGCGCCGCAGAGGCGGCCGGTGTTGCGCTGATGCCACATCCTACGGCATTCTGACCCTGTGTCCATTGCCAACGTGGGGTCCAAGGAACTACTGCGGGCTATCGCCCGGTGAAATTCGGCGGCCGCTTGAGACGAAACGCCTGCACGCCTTCGGCGAAGTCTTGAGTGTCGCCGAGCTCGGCCTGCGCCGCGGCCTCGAGCGCCAGCTGTTCGCTCAGCGTGCGCGGCGGCTCCACGTTGAATACCGCCTTGATGCGCTGAAACGCCTGGGTGGGTCCGGCGGCGAATCGGAGGGCAAGAGCCTGCGCCTGATCCGGCAGCGCGGCGTCGTCGACGCAAGCCCAGATGAGCCCCCAGCTGGCCGCATCCGCGGCCGTCAATGCATCGCCGAGCAGCGCCAATCCCTTGGCGCGCGCGGTGCCCACCAGCCGCGGCAAGTGAAAGGTGCTGCCGAGATCGGGCATGAGGCCGAGTTTCGGCGCGAACAATTGCAGAAAGGTGGCGGAGCGCGCCGCCAATACGATGTCGCCGGCCAGCGCGAGGCTTACTCCGGCGCCGGCAGCGACTCCGTTGACTGCGACCACCACCGGCACGCGCAATTGATTCCAGGCGGTCACCATGGGATTGAAATGATCCTGCAGCCGGGAGCGGATGCTGTCGCCGGGGCTGTGCTTGGGATCGTTGAGAAAGTCATCGCCCATGAGATCCGCACCGGAACAAAACGCGCGGCCGGCGCCCGTGAGCACGACGGCGCGAATGCCGGGGTCGGCATCGATGGCGGCCGCCGCCGAACGCAAATCGGTGATCAACGCAAGATTGAGTGCATTCAGTCTGTCCGGACGGTTGAGCGTCACCTCGGCAATGCCTTCTCGCCGCGCGAATATCAGGGTGTCAAATTGCATGATGGCTCCCAGTTGGTGTTGCAGGGATGCGGTGCGTCATAATGCCAGAAACCCGTCAGTGATCTGAAACCCGGTGCGGAGGATGCATGCCCATTACTGAGATTCTGCAAGGTCGATTGCGGCTGCCCGTCATCGGTGCGCCGATGTTCATCGTGTCCACGCCGCGCCTGGTCCTCGCCCAGTGCAAGGCGGGCATCGTCGGCTCGTTTCCGGCGCTGAACGCACGGCCCGCGGCGCAGCTCGACGATTGGCTGGCCGAGATCACGAGCGAACTCGACACGTACCGCCGTGCGAACCCGCAAGCCAAGGTGGCGCCGTTTGCGGTCAATCAGATCGTGCACAGCAGCAACGATCGACTGGAGCACGACGTCGCGCTGTGCGTGAAGCATCGCGTGCCCGTCATCATCACCAGTCTGCGGCCGCCGGCGGAAGTGGTGGCGGCCGTGCACGGCTACGGCGGCATCGTATTTCACGATGTCATCAATCTGCGCCATGCGGAGAAGGCCGCGGCGCAGGGAGTCGACGGCATCATCGCGGTGTGCGCGGGCGCGGGCGGCCACGCCGGCGTGCTCAGTCCGTTCGCCTTGGTCAAGCAAATTCGCGAGATCTATGCCGGCACCATCATTCTGTCGGGCGCAATGAGCACCGGCGCCGACGTCCTGGCTGCACAGGCGCTGGGCGCCGATCTCGCCTATCTTGGGACTCGCTTTATCGCCGCAGAGGAAGCCAACGCCGGCGCAGAGTACAAGCAAATGCTCATCGACAGCCGCGGCGAGGACATCGTCTATACCTCGCTATTCAGCGGCATCCACGGCAACTATCTGCGCGGCAGCGTGGCGCGCTCCGGCTTCGATCCCGACAAGCTGCCCGAGGCCGACAAGTCCAAGATGAATTTCGGCACCGGCGGCAACACGGAATTGAAGGCGTGGCGCGACATCTGGAGCGCCGGCCAGAGCGTCAGCGGCATTCATGACGTCGGCACGGTGGCGGCGCTGGTCGATGGCATGGAGCGCGAATACGA
>DATHFW010000318.1:0-3430 GCA_035317945.1 Steroidobacteraceae bacterium
TGGTGCGGGCCAACGTCTTGTTTCAAGGCCCCGTGCGTAGTTTTCCGTTTCGCGAGGGCGGCGGCATTTTTCTGGCGCGCTGTACCATCGAGGGAATGACCTTGGATTACAGCGATGGCTGGCGGCCCGCCGAGAATCTCACCACGAACGCCGAATTTCGCAATGAGGGAATGAGCGCGCACTTATCGGGCGCGCACATCGGCGATTTCGTGCTCGAGTCGGGGGATGCTCATTTTGCCGACTTCAGCAACGGCGAGTTGAGAATCCACGTCGGCGCCCGCGGCGATGCGGCGAGCGCGCTCGGCTTTCTGCGCTCAACGCCGCTCGATGCCATCGCGGAACATACGTTCTCGAACGTGGAGGCCACGGGGCCGCTGCAGGCCACGGTGGATCTGTTCTTGCCGTTCAAAGACTTTGTGCATCGCCAGGTATTGATCCATGGGCGCTTGGACGACGCCAGCATCAATAAAACCGGCTCGACCACCATGGCCACCGACGTGACGGGCGACTTCGATATCGATGACGGGCAAGTGGCGCGCGCCGATATTCACGGCCAACTGCTCGGCGGCGGTTTCCAAATGCAGGCGCGAACCCCGCGCAACAAACCGGTCACCCGCACGCAGCTCGAGTTTCGCGGCACCATGAGCGCCGATGCGCTGCGCACCGCGTTCTCGATTCCGGCGGGTCTGTCCATCACCGGCCAAACGGACTGGAGAGGCGTTCTGAAAATCACGCCTGAGCCGGCTCGCGAACGATCCCTGCGCCTCAGCAGCACGCTGGTGGGCTTGGAGATGAAGCTGCCGGCGCCATTGGACAAGGACGCCGAAACGCCCTTGCCGAGCTCGCTCGAGATTCAGTGGCCGGCGTCCGGCGGACCGCAGGGGTCCTTCGCGCTCGGATCCTTGGTCAGCAGCTCCTACGCGCTGGAATCCGATCAGAGCGGGATGCGCCTTGCCCATGCGTCCATGAGCTTCGGCACCGGCGACGCCGCGCCAAGCGCGTCGCAGATACTGAACGTGGGGGGAGCCGTGCAGCGCCTGGACTTGGGCGGCTGGCTGCGCTTGAGTACGCCCGACAAGGACGCCAAGCCGTTGTCGTACTACATGCGCACGGCGCGGTTGAACGTGGCCGAATTGGATTATCTTGGACTGGCGTTTCATGATGTGTCGCTGGATCTGGCCGTTGCCGAACGCAACTGGCGCATCAACGTCGGCGGTCCCAATGTCATCGGCGCCATCACGATACCGAGCGCCGCGGGTTCTGCGGAGCCCTGGAACCTGCAGTTCGACCGATTGCATTTCGATGTTGCCGAAAGCGAGGATTCGACCGGCTCCGCCGAGGCGAATATCTCCGAGGATATGAATGCGCGCGCCGTGCCGGCGGTCAACTTTCATGCCACGGAACTGATCTGGGGCGAGCGCCAGTTCGGCGATGTGACCGCGACGCTCGCCAAACAAGACTTTGGTGTCGCCCTGAAATCCTTGAGCGTGACGGGCCCCAGCTTCACGGTCGGCGCGCAAGGCGAATGGCGCGCCAAAGATGCCGGCGTCAGCCGCATCAAGGGCACGCTGGCCAGTACCGACGTGCAGAGCACGCTGAAAGATCTGGGGTACGCGGACGTGATTCAGGCGAGATCAGGCAAGATGGAATTTGACCTCACGTGGGACGGCGCACCGACGGCCGCGGCGTTCGCGAAAGTGATCGGACGCGTGCAGCTATCGCTGGACAAGGGGCAGGTGACCGGAATCAAACCCGGCGCGGGGCGCGTGCTGGGGCTGGCCAGCATCGCGGCGCTGCCTCGAAGGCTGGCGTTGGATTTCAGCGATCTGACCGACAAGGGACTGGCATTCGACAGCGTTCACGGCGATTTCGAGCTGCGCGACGGCAACGCCTACACCGAAAACGTGCTGCTGAAGGGCCCGGCTGCCGAAATCGGCCTGATTGGCCGGGTCGGCTTGAAAAACAAGGATTATGACCAAACTGCAGTGGTTACCGGAAGCGTCGGCAATTCGCTGTCGATTCCGGTCGCGAGTGCGCTGGTTGGCGGGCCGGTGGTGGGCGCCGCCGTACTGTTGTTCACGCAGGTGTTCAAACAGCCGCTGAAAGGCTTGGCTCGAGGGTATTATCGTATTACCGGCAGCTGGGATAACCCGACTGTCGAACGCATCAAGAGCGCAGACGCGGCAGCGGCGTCTCCGGAGGCACCGAAATAGATGGGCAAAGTAGCTGCAATACAAATGACGTCGAGCCATGTGGTGGCCGAGAACCTGGCCTCGGCGGAAGCCTTGCTGCGCGAGGCAAAGGACGCCGGGGCGCTGATTGCCTGTCTGCCCGAGAATTTTTCGTTCATCGGACTCAAGGATGCGGACAAGCTGCAAGTCGCGGAGCCGGATGGCAATGGGCAGGTCCAGGCATTCTTGAGCGAGACCGCGGCCAAACTCAACCTGTGGATCTTGGGCGGCACCATCGTGATCCGAACGAATGACTCGAGCCGCGTGGCCAATTCGTCGCTTTTAATCGACGCCGACGGCAAGCGTGTCGTGCGCTACGACAAGATTCACTTGTTCGATGTCACCATCCCGGGGCGCAACGAGCAATATCGGGAATCCAACCACGTGCTCCCAGGGCGAGATCCGGTTCTTGCCGACACGCCGGTCGGCAAGCTCGGCCTCTCGGTGTGCTACGACATGCGATTCCCGGAACTGTACCGTGAGCTGGTGCTGCAAGGCGCGGAGTGGCTGGCGATGCCTGCGGCGTTCACCGTGCCCACCGGGCTGGCGCATTGGGAGACGCTGCTGCGCGCCAGAGCCATCGAGAATTTGTGCTACGTTGTGGCGCCGGCACAGTCCGGCTTGCATACCAGCGGCCGTGAGACGTATGGGGATTCGCTGATCGTGGACTATTGGGGTCAGGTGCTGTCGCGCCTGGCAAAGGGTACCGGAGTGATCACAGCAGACATTGATCTTGCGAGCCAAGCGGAATCGCGCGCTCGTTTCCCCGCACTCGATAATCGCCAGCTGGGATTGGCCGCTGCCGCGACGGTTTCGGCATGAACGCACGCGCCGCAGAGTTGAGCATGCCCACGTTTGCGGTGGCCGAGAAAATGATCCTGGCACCTTCAGGCCTCGATGAGCGAAGGCTGAGTCAAGTGCTGGACACGCTCATGAGCCGCGGTGTCGAGTATGCGGATCTGTATTTTGAGCTGTCGCGCGAGGAATCCTGGTCGCTGGAGGATGGCATCGTCAAGGAAGGCTCGCACAGCATCGAGCAAGGCGTCGGCGTGCGGGCCATCAGCGGCGAGAAAACCGGCTTCGCGTACACCGACGAAGTGCTGTTGCCGGCTCTGCTCGAGGCTTCCGACGCGGCGCGCGCAATTGCCCGAAGCGGAGGCCGGAATGCGGTCAAGACTTGGCAGCGTCCTCTGACGCAC
>DATHFW010000319.1:0-3211 GCA_035317945.1 Steroidobacteraceae bacterium
ACCTTGGCCCACGGGCAACAATGCCTGACCGCAGCTCGCGCAAATCACCGGTACCGGTGCCTGCGCACCGCAGTGATGACAGCGCAGCTTGAGCGCCCGCCGGTGCAAGGTCATGCGCGCATCGCAGTGCGCACAGGGAGCCACCCAGCCACAGGAATTGCAGAACAAGCTCGGCGCATAGCCGCGCCGATTTAAAAACACGATGACCTGGCCGCCCGCCTTGAGATGTTGGTCAATGGCCTGCATGGCCGGCGTCGAGATGCCCTGATCGGCCGCATGCCTTCTCAGATCCACCAGCGACATGCGCGGCGGCTGCGCGGCGCCCGGCCGCTGCGGCAGGATATGCTTGGCATAGCGTCCGCCGGCCGCATTTTCCAGGGTTTCCAAGGAGGGGGTGGCCGACCCGAGAATGACCGGTACGCCGGCGCCGCGGGCCCGCATTACGCTAAGGTCACGCGCCGAATAGCGAAAGCCTTCATGCTGCTTGTACGACGCGTCGTGCTCCTCATCGACGACGATCAACGCGAGCTTGGGCATCGAGGTGAACACCGCGGAGCGTGTGCCGATGATGATCCGCGCCCGCCCGCTATGCGCCGCGCGCCACGCATCGCGGCGTTCACCGTCCGTGAGGCCCGAGTGCACGACTGCGACGCCCCCGCTGAAGCGGCGGCGAAAGCGGTCGACGAGCTGCGGCGTCAGGGCGATTTCCGGCACCAGCACCAACGCCTGGCCCCCCTGCGCCAGGGCGGTTGCGATAACCTGTAGGTACACCTCGGTCTTGCCGCTGCCGGTCACGCCGTACAGCAGGTGCACGCTGAAGTTCGACAGTGCGGCGATAATGGTCTCGACCGCTTGGCTCTGCGCGCCGGTGAGCGCAAGTCCGCCGGGATGAACCTCGAGCGATCCGGACTCGTCGGCCAAGTGGGAGCCGGTCAAATGGGATACGTGCGGTATGACCCAGCCGCGCGCCTCCAAGGTCTTCAAGTGTGCGGGCTTGAAAGTTTCGGCGACCTCGGCGGCAGTGGCACTCGAGCGCTCCGCCAACCATGACAGCAAGGCGCGCTGTTGCGGAGCGCGACGCGAGCTGGGGTGAGCGAGTTCCTCGCTTCCGGCCTCGGTAAGACTCCAGTGTTCGATGCTCGCAGCGGCAGGTTGACCGTCACGCAAGCTGACCGGCAGCGCGGCGGCGTAAACCTCACCGATGGGGTGGTGGTAGTACTCTGCCGCCCAGCGCAGCAGCTCGAAAGTGACCGGATCGTAAACCGGACTTTCATCCAAAAACTCCAGCGCGCTCTTGAGTTTCGCCGCCGGCACGGCGGATTCGGCAACGATGCCAACCAAAATGCCGATCAGACGTTGACGGCCGAAGGGGACCAAGACCCGCACGCCCAGAACGGGTAGTCCTTGCGCCCGACTCGCGGGCGGCAAGTAATCGAACACTTGGCGCAGCGGAGTGTCGATCGCGATCTGCAAAATCATTGATTGTTTGTCCACAAAAGCTGTGGATAAGTCTGTTGAGAAGCGGGGGTCATTTACCCTAAGTGCCCGTTCCGTTTCGGGTCCCTGTTAAATTGGTTAAAAAATAGCAGAAATCGAAATGACTCGTTTAAATTCAAAGGATTACGTCCCCCACTGGATGGCGCACTGAGGTATTGATCGAAATTATTGCAATGGGAGTCACAATCGATGTGCGTAAGTCGCTGATC
Source organism: Steroidobacteraceae bacterium (assembly GCA_035317945.1). GTDB lineage: Bacteria > Pseudomonadota > Gammaproteobacteria > Steroidobacterales > Steroidobacteraceae > Bog-1198. Next base: position 1,707 of record DATHFW010000319.1, read on the forward strand.
TTGCGCGCCCTTCGCGGACGTCAACCATCCCTTAGGGTACGCGTTTATACCTGGAACGGAGATGATACGCATGGCCCGCTTTGGTACGCTCAATACAGCTTGGATGGTCTGGGATAGTCCCGCTCCAGCACCTGAGGGAGCGGCGGTTCTGGAGTACACGCAAGAACTCGAGAAATTCCTGGCGGAGATCGAGCGCCGCGCGTTTCGCATGGCGCAAGTCGCGTTGCGTGACGCCGATGATGCTCTCGACGTGGTGCAAGACGCGATGCTGAAACTCACGCGCAATTATGCGTCGCGTCCGAGCGCCGAATGGCGGCCGCTGTTTTATCGAATTCTCGAAAACGGTATCCGCGACTTACAGCGCCGCAGAACGGTGCGCAAGCGCGTCATGACCTGGTTGCCCGGTCCAAAAGAGGATCCGGACAGCGAGGCGCAGGATCCTTTGGAAAATGTCGCGGATGCCGCGCCGGCCATACCTGAGAGGCTGATGCAGGGTCAGGCAATGGAGCAATTGGAGCGGTCGCTGCGGGCCTTACCGGCACGGCAGCGCGAGGCTTTCATGCTGCGAAATTTTGAAGGCATGGACGTTGCCGAGACGGCCAGTGCCATGGCTTGCTCGGAAGGCAGTGTGAAGACGCATTATTCGCGCGCGGTGCATGCGCTGCGCGCCCAGCTGGGCGAGGTTTGGTGATGAGCGAACAAGACGACAATGCTTTCGAAGTGCGCAGCCGGGCGCTGTTTCAGGACAGCGTCGAAGGACTCGATATGCGCATCCGCTCGCGCCTGACGCAGGCACGCAGCGCGGCGCTCGAGGCGGCTGCAACCCGCCGGCCGTGGGCTTTGGGCTGGAAACTGTGGACACCTGCGGCCGGCGTGACCGCCGCGGCAATTTTGGGGCTGGCGCTATGGATGGGTTCGCCGCCTCATCATCAGGCCGGCACTGTGGCCGACGCGCAGTCGAATTTCGAAGACCTTGACCTTCTTGCCTCTTCGGATGAAGGTTCGGGTGATGCGCTGGACATGCTGCAAGACGATATCGATTTTTATGATTTCGCGGATAAGTCCGCGAATCCGGGACCGGCTGCGTAGATTGACCTTCCGCGGGTGGGGTAGGAGCTGGGTGTTGCTCGGTGCTTGGTGTGCGATTGCGAACGCCCAGCCGCCGGCTGCGCCGCCTGCATCGCCGCCGGCCGCAACGCCGGCGACACCGGCGACACCGGCGCAATCGACGGCGCCGCCTGATGATGGGTTTCTCGAGTTTTTAGGTTCGGATGATGTGGGTGATGCAACTTGGTGGGAATTCTTCAAGAGGGCGCCGCCGCGCGGGAGTGATCCTCCAGCGCCGCCGCCGCAGGATGCAAAGAAATGATCAGGGCATGTTTTGTCTGCGCAAGTCTTCTCGCTGCCGCCACCGGTTTTGCGCAGCCGCCCGCGGCCGAACCGCCTGCGGCCGAACCGCCTGCGGCTGCTGCACCCGCGCCCGCATCCGCACCCGCCCCCACCCC
>DATHFW010000320.1:0-9288 GCA_035317945.1 Steroidobacteraceae bacterium
CCATAGTCGCGAGGGCTGCAATTCGAGCCCTATCACGAACATCAGGAGTACGATGCCGGACTGCGCGATATCCTGGGTGGCGTCAACGCTGCTTATCAATCCTAAACTGGCAGGGCCGATGATGATCCCGGCAGTCAGGTAACCTAAGACCGATCCCAGCTTGAAGCGGCGGAAAATGGGTATCGCAATGACCGCTGCGGCGAGAAATATAGCGATCTGCGCCAACAAGCTCATACTATTTCTCCTTGATCTCCTGTGAGAGCCTAGCATCATGTACCGCCAAAGCATTCAATTTCCGGTCAAGGACGCGGCGCTGCGCGAGGACGTGCATGCGCTCGGCAGCCTGATCGGTGTAACGTTGCGCGACCAGGGAGGGGAGGGGTTCTACAAGCTCGTCGAGGGCGATCGACTTGCGGCGATCCAGCGCCGCGACGGCGACCTCGACGGCGCGGCGGAATTGCAGGAGCGCACTCAAGGCCGGTCGCCGTCGGAGGCCACCGATCTGACACGCGCATTCTCGATCTGGTTCATGGCCGTGAACACGGCCGAAAAAGCGCACCGCGGCCGCCGGCGCCGCGAATACCTGAGCGATTCCAACACCTCGCAGCCCGGTGGAATCGCCGATTGCATCGGACGGCTGCAGCGCTCCGGCGTGTCGCTCGAGCAGGCGCTGCAACTCATCGGTCACATGAGCATTGAGCCGGTATTCACCGCGCATCCCACCGAATCCACACGGCGCACCATCTTGCGCAAGCAGCAGCACATTGCGCATGACCTGCTGGATCGTACCAATCCCACCTCCACCCGGGCGGAGCTGGACATGCTGTGGGCGCGGGTGCGTCTGCAGATCACCAGCATCTGGCAGACCGAGGAACATCCTCGTGAAGGCCTGACGGTCGTTGACGAGCGCGAGCATGTCCTGTTTTATTTGATCGACATTCTTTACCGCGTCGTGCCGCTGTTCTATGAGGAAATCGAGGCGGCGCTGGCGAACGCCTATGCCGTGCCGGTTGAAACGCTGGACGTGCCGAACATCCTGCGCTTCGGGTCCTGGGTGGGCGGCGACATGGACGGCAATGCGGACGTGCATGGCAAGACCATCCGCGAGACATTGCAACGGCATCAGCAGTTGATCGTGTCCACTTATTTCAGCGAATGCGAGCAGCTGGCCGAGTCATTGAGCCAAAGCGCGAATCGGGTCAGCGTGAGCGCCGCTCTTGCCGCGCGCATCGACTCCTACGCGACCGTATTGCCGGGAGCGAAAGCGCTGGCGCCGGCGCGGCACGATCGAATGCCGTACCGCGTGTTCTTCGGGCAGATCAGCGAACGGCTCAAGGCGAGCTACGAGGGCCGGCCCAACGCCTATCAGAATCCCGATGAATTGCTGTCCGATATTGGGTTGGCCGCCCAGAGTTTGCTCGAGAATCGGGGACGCCATGCCGGATATTTCTTGGTGCGCCGGCTCATGCGGCGTGTGCGCACGTTTGGATTTCATCTGGCGACCCTGGATGTCATTCAACATGCGCGCGTGCATGACGAGGTCATTGCGCAAGGCCTGGATCTGAAGACCTGGCCGTCGCTGCCGGCCGCGGAACGGCTGCAGCAGTTGCGTGACCTGCTGGTTCGCGATCAGGGGCCCATCACGGCATTCGATGCCGCGGGCCGGCGCAGTCTGTGGGTATTCGAAGCCATCGCCCAGGCGCGTCATAAATTCGGCGGCCGCGCCATCGGCGAGTACATCGTGAGCGGCGCGCGGGGGCCGGAAGACATCCTCGCGGTGCTGTTGTTGGCGAGATGGGCCGATATCACCGACAAGCGTAGCGGCGAGTCCCCGCTCGACGTCGCGCCTCTGCTCGAATCGATTGCTTCCTTGGAAGCGGCGGGAGATGTGTTGGCCGCCCTGCACGCCGAGCCTGCCTATCGCCGTCACCTCGCGTCGCGTGCCAATCGCCAAATGGTGGTGATCGGGTACTCCGACACGAACAAACAAGGCGGCATCGCGGCATCGCGCTGGGCCTTGCAGGCAGCGCAGGTGCAGTTGTTGGACGCGGCGCGCGCAACCGGGATCAATCTGTCGATTTTTCATGGCCGCGGCGGCACTCCGGCGCGCGGCGGCGGACGCACCGAAAACCTGGTCGAATCGCTGCCGAGCGGCGCCATGCAAGGCGTCTTGCGTTTGACGGAACAAGGCGAAGTCGTCAATCAGAGCTACAGCCTGCGTCCCATTGCGATGCGCACCCTCGAGCGCACGTTCGCATCCGTGGCGCTGGCCACGGCGCAAGCAGCACAGATGCCGCCGGTTCCCCCCGATCAAATCGCGGCCATGCGCAGCATCGCGGCACACAGCCTCAAGGCGTATCGCGATCTGGTTTTCGGCAGCCCGGAGTTTTTCGAATACTTCCGCGCCGCGACGCCGCTGGACGTCATCGAGCGCATGCACATTGCCTCACGGCCGGCGGCGCGGGCAGACGGCGCCGGCGTGCAGGCGCTGCGCGCAGTTCCATGGGTATTCGCATGGACTCAAAGCCGGCATATGTTGCCGGGATGGTTCGGTTTCGGCAGCGGTTTGCAGGCGGCGTTGGAGCAGCACGGCGAGGAGGTCATTGCCCGCATGACGGCGCAGTGGCCTTTCTTCGGCCGCCTGCTCGATGACGTGGAGGCCATGCTGGGGCGAACTGATTTGGAAATCGCCGGTCATTACGATGAGCTTGCGGCAGACCCGCTGCGCACTTTCGCGCAACCCATCGCCAAGGAATATGCATTGACCGTGCGCCATGTGCTGCGCCTGCGCGGGTCAGCCCGATTGCTCGACAGCGATCCGACGCTGCAGCGCTCGATCAAGCTGCGCAACCCCTATGTCGACCCGATGCATCTCATGCAGGTGGATTTATTGCGGCGTTGGCGCGCGACGCAACGAGAGGATCAAGCTTTGTTCGGGGCATTGCGGGCCACTATCAGCGGCATCGCGCAAGGATTGCAGGCGACGGGATAGAAGGACCCTGCTCTAGCATTCCGGCACGTTGACCGCGAGGCCGCCTTGCGAGGTCTCCTTGTAGATCGTCGACATATCCAGCCCGGTTTGGCGCATGGTGTTGATGACCTGGTCGAGCGACACCTTGTGCGAGCCGTCGCCGCGCAGCGCGAGACGCGCCGCATTGATGGCCTTGACCGAACCCATGGCGTTGCGCTCGATGCAGGGAATCTGCACCAGGCCTGCCACCGGATCGCAGGTCAGCCCCAGATTGTGTTCCATGCCGATTTCGGCGGCATTTTCTATCTGCTCATTGCTGCCGTGAAGCGCCGAGACCAAGCCGGCCGCCGCCATGGAACAGGCAACGCCGACTTCACCCTGACATCCCATTTCTGCCCCTGAAATGGAGGCATTTTGCTTGTACAGCATGCCGATGGCGCCGGCGGTGAGTAGAAAACGCACAATGCCGCCATCATCCGCCCCGGCCTCGAAGCGCCGGTAGTAATGCAGCACGGCAGGCACGATGCCGGCCGCGCCGTTGGTGGGAGCGGTGACCACCTGTCCGCCTGCGGCATTTTCTTCGTTGACGGCGAGCGCATAGGCGTTGACCCAATCCAACGCATGCATGGGGCTTTGCGGGTCGCCGCTCATCAATTGCCGATACATCTTGGGTGCCCGCCGCCTCACACCCAACACGCCCGGCAGCAGCCCTTGGGCATCGAACCCTCGGCGCACGCAATCCTGCATGACCTGCCAAATGCGCAACAGTCCCTCATGCACTTCAACGTCGCTGCGCCAGGTGCGCTCGCGGGCGAGCATGAGCTCATGGAGCTCCAAACCTTGCGCTCTGCCGTGCGCGAGCAATGCCGCGCCGGAATCGAAGTCGAACGGCGGCTGCAGCCGTGCGGTGCCTGCATCCACTTCCGCGCCGGCTCGGATCACGAACCCGCCGCCGATGCTGTAGTACTCCTCGCGCGCCAACACCTCGAGCGCGGCGTCGTGCGCGGTGAAGCGCATGCCGTTGGAATGGCCGGGCAAAATTTGATCGGTGTGAAACAGCAGGTTCAAAGGCTCATCGAAATCGACTTCGTGCCGGCCCAGCAATCGCAGCCGTTTGGCACTGCGAATCCGCTGCAGAGCGGGCTCAACCGCCGCCGAGTCGATCGTATCGGGGCTCATGCCCTCAAGACCCAATAGAATTGCGCGATCGGTGCAGTGCCCGCGGCCGGTGAGCGCGAGAGATCCATACAGTTGCGCGGAAACTTGGGCCGTGTTCGTCAGCAAGCCGCGTGCCGCCAGCAACTCGGCAAAGCCGCGCGCAGCGTTCATCGGGCCCATGGTGTGCGAGCTGGAGGGGCCGATGCCGATCTTGAATATATCGAAAACACTCAAACTCATGCGCACAACCATTTCAATCCCGTAGCCGCACATGATACGCCGCCGCAACAAACCGCGCCCAAGCGGAGCCGCGCCGTAGCCACAAATGCTAAACTGCGCCGATAACAAAGTGTTTCGCTGGCCGATAATTCAACGGAGTGTCCTATGATTCGCTATCCACTGATTCTCGCGGCGTCGTTAATCGCGTCGCTGTCGCTTTCCGCAACCTGCGTCCAAGCAGCAAGCATTCCCGGCAATATCACTGCGGCAGTCGCCGACAGCAATAGGCCGGACACCGACAAGCAGCGCGACGCCAATCGCAAGCCGGCGGAAACGCTGGCGTTCCTCGGCGTAAAATCCGGCGAGAAGGTTGGCGAGATCATTCCGGGAGGCGGCTACTTCACCAGGATTTTCAGCAAGGCCGTGGGTCCCAAGGGCCATGTGTACGCCTTGGTGCCGGAGCGCCCGGCCAATGCGCCCGCGGACATGCCGGATCTCGCCGCGCGAGCGAAGGCGATTGCTGCCGATGCGAACTATTCCAATGTGAGCGTTGTCGTCGCGCCCTTGGCCACACTCGCCGCGCCCGAGCCGGTCGATTTGGTGTACACGTCGCAGAACTATCATGACTTGCACAATTTTCCGGTCGATGTGGTGGCGTTCAACAAGGCCATTTTTGACTCGCTGAAGCCCGGCGGATTGTATGTCGTGCTCGATCATTCGGCGGAAGCCGGCTCCGGCTTGCGCGATACCAATACGCTGCACCGAATCGACGCCGATGTGGTGAAGAAGGAAGTGACAGCGGCCGGATTTGAGTTCGTCGGCGGCAGCGATGTATTGGCAAATAAGAGCGACACGCGAACCGGCAAAGTGTTCGATCCGGCCATCCGCGGCAAGACCGATCAGTTCATATTAAAATTTCGTAAGCCAACGAAGAAATAGTTTGCAAACGCGCCTTGGGTTCCTCCCTGTGGGCCCAAGGCGCGGCGCTGTCGTCAAAAGCGAACTCTGGGCCTTATTTCCTGTCAACTGGGAAGGATGTTGGACGTTGAGTTGCAAAAGGGACGAGGGTTTGAACGCTATGAATTTTGTTAAATATCCACGTATTTCACGGGCGATCGCGGTAGCCATTCCGGCCGCGATGCTGGGACTCTTGACGGCCTGCGCAACACCGCCGCCGCGTGTCTATAGGGCACCGGCGCCGCCTCCGCCGCCTCCGCAGCGGGTGTTCGTCTATCCCGCGCATGGCCAGAGCCCTGACCAGACGGAGCGCGACCGCTACGAATGTCACATCTGGGCAGTCCAGCAGACGGGTATCGATCCCAGCCGCGCGGATGCCAACGCCTATGAGCGAGTGATCGTGCAGCCATCGACACCGCCGGGTGCGAATACGGCTGGCGGGGCCATTGCCGGTGCCATCATCGGAGCGATCATCGCCGGACCGCGTAACGCCGGCGCCGGCTTGGTGCTCGGCGGCGCCACGGGCGCTGTTGTAGGTGCCGCAGCGGATGCCAACGCCCAGTCGCAGGCGCAACAAACGCAGCAACAGGTCAATATGAGTGCTGCGGAAGGGCGGGCGCGAGCCGATACCTATCGGCGCGCGATCGGCGCGTGCCTGCAGGGGCGCGGCTACACGGTTACCTAAGGATTTGAGCCGGATTTACCTTATGAATAAGACATCTCAATTTGCGTTGTTGTCTCTGGCGGTTTTGTTTTTCGGTGGGACCCTGCAGGTTGCGGCCGCCGCGGACCAACGTGGACGCGATGAGCATTCACGCCCTGAGCCGGCGCGGTCCGAGCAGGCGCGCCCCCAAGGCCGCGGCCCTGTGCAGGGACGCCCCGGGTTTGACGCGCACGGTCAAGTATTGGACGGCCGCTACAATCACGGCCGCTATTACCCGCCGATGGGGACGGTCAGACCGTCGCTGCCTGAGGGCTACCGGCCTTATTATCGCGGCGGCAATCGCTATTATTTTAACGGCGGCATCTGGTATGCGCCGCGCGGCCCTGGGTTCGTGGTGATACGTCCGCCCTCCGGGCTGGTCATTTCCGTGCTTCCCCCGTATTACTCCACGGTGTGGTTCGGCGGAGTTCCCTACTACTATGCGGACAACGTGTACTACTCCTATCAGCCCGATCAGAACGGCTACGCCGTGGTCGATCCGCCGGACAATGCCGATTCGCCTGCCGAAGCGCCCGACAATACACAGCAGGACCTGATCATTTATCCGAAGAACGGACAATCGAAGGATCAACAAGCTGCGGATCAGTTTGAGTGCCACACGTGGGCGAAAGGTCAAACCGGGTTCGACCCGACGCAAGCGGGCGGCGGACAAGCCGGCGACTCTGCGATGAGCCGCAGCAATTACGATCGTGCAATGTCCGCGTGTCTACAGGCTCGCGGCTATCAGGTTAACTGAGGTTAGTGGGTGAAATCCTACGCCCGTCGCTGTTTGGCGCCGACTTTAAGTTCGCCGCTCATCGGGGCATGATTCAGCCATGGTGACAGACTTCCCTACCGCAGCCGTCAACGCTTTCGAGGACTTCAAGCGAAAGTTTACCAATCAGCGCCAGTGGCGCGAGTTCGTGTCTGCGGTTCAGTGTTCGGTGAATTATCCGGCTGCGATCAACAACACGCTGCGATCCGGCAGCAAGTGGTTCAGCGATGGATTGGCGCAAGCAGCCGCAGACCTCGCGCCTACCTTGCGCGCCGCCCAATCGCGCTAACGGTTCAAACTAGACGCAGTTGCCTCGCGGCTGCTTACCCCTCCTGACGGGGTTTCGAACCGATCAGCATCACGGTGCCGAGCGGCCTCAGTTCCGATAGGTGACTGTCAGGCCAATGGTGCGCGGCCTGAAGGTGTACTGCCGCTCGAGCTGACTGGCATCACCCGGGTAGATGGTGAAATTATAATTGGTGACCGTGTGTGTGTCGGTGAGGTTGTCGACGAACGCCGACGCCTGCCAATTGCCAAAACTTATTCCGGCGCGCGCAGAGGCAATATTGGTCGATGACAAGGTGTAAAACGCTGCGTCGAATTGCTGCGTGCTAGGGTCTTGAGCCGCGGGTGGCCATTTATTGCGGCTCTGATATTCATCGTCGATCCGCACGTACGCCGGCAGATTGAACAAGTTGAATTTGTATTGCAACCCCAGCGTGAAAGTGAAAGGCGCGCCCGGTTGTCCGGGCGGCTCGCCGCTTTGGCCGACGATGGCATCCCCCTTGGAAACGATGGGCTGAGCTTCAGCGGCCGAGAATTTTGAATCCTGGGTATAGCGCGCGCTGGTATAGCCTGTGGAAATTTCGGCCGTGAAATTATCCGTCAAAGCGATTTCAGCTTGAATGTCGCCGCCCTTGGCAACGGCGGTGCCCAAATTCGCGATAAAGGTGATTTGACAGGTCGGCGGCAGGACGCTTTGCTGAATGTTGTTCCAGCGAATGTAGTAAATGCTGCTGGCGATTTTCACGCGATTGTTGATGTTGTTCTTTGCCCCAACCTCGAAGCTGTTGACGGTATCGGACCTGAAGGTCGGAGGCGATTCCGTAATGCCAAAACTTTCGAAGTCCCGCTGACACGCAGCCTGCGGGACGGGATTGTTGGCGCCGCCCGGACGGAAGCCTTTCGCGTAGGTGGCGTAGAACAAGTTCCGCGGATCGTATTGGAAGGAGAAACTTGCCTTGGGCGTGAATGAATTCTCCGTCTGCGAAACATCCACCGTCTGCGGCGGCAGGAATAATTGCGGTCCGCCGGTGAGCGAATCATTGGTGAACTTGATCCTCGAGTAGCGCCCGCCCAACGTCAGCTTGTACTGATCGGTAAAGGCATAGGTCGCTTCGGCAAACACGGCGTACTGCTTATCGGTCGATTTGGTCTGCAAAAAATAGGAATCATTGGGGAAACGCGGATCGTACAAAACGGGGTTGCCGTCCGGATCCGTGAACCAATCTGTGTACGGCGCTCCGGTGGCTGCGAGCGAGAGTTCATTGAGCAACGGATCGTGAATCTGCTCGAGATACGTCTGCCGGTTGAGGCTGAAGAAAACACCCGTGGTCCAGAATAGCGGCGAGCTCGCATCCGCAGATTGCAGGCGAATTTCCTGGGTGATGTTCTGCTGCCCGTTGTCGATGGAGTTCGGCGAGCGATAGTCAGTTGCCCCGGCGGGTAGATGCACTCCTGCGCCATCGAGCAGGGGGTAGGGTGTGGAAGCGGAGGATCCGTCCTCGTTGAGAAACACGCCGGACTGATAAAACCCCAGGTTATAAAGCGTGCCCTCGTAGCCGGTCTGTTCCTTGCGATGAAAATACGAAGTATTGGAGATGAGCTTGGCGAAACCCAAGTTTCCTTCAACCTTCATGGATGCCAGATAGAACCGATCCGGATCGGAGCGCTGATCCGGATCCGCGGAGACGAATTGGTTGTTGCCGGGATTGGAATACAACGGCCAGTAGTCCTCAACTTGGTTACGGTATCTGTCTTGGTAGTAAATGCTCGGCGTTATCGTCCATTGATCCGAGGGCGCATACATCAATGCCAGCCGATACAGCACGGTCTGGTCGAAGTTGGCATTTTTATCCTGCAGCGCCAGGGTCGTCGGATCGATGCGGTCGATGTAGCCGCCGTCGCGGCGGTACCAAACGGTCAAGCGCGCGCCCAGCGTGTCTTCGATCAAAGGCCCGCCGGCCGCAATGCCCCCTTCATAGCTCATCGCTCCCCCTTGGGTGAAGGAGACCTCCTCGCGGCTGTAAAAGCTATTCTTGGTGAGGCTGGGCTGGGTCGTGATATAGCGCACGGTGCCGCCCTCGGATCCTGCGCCGAAAAGCGTGCCCTGCGGCCCGCGCAGCACTTCGACCCGGTCGATATCGAAGGCCTTCGGCAGTGCATCATCGGGGTTAAAAGCGGTACCGCGGATTTGAATCGGGGTGTCGTCGATGTAGATGCCGG
>DATHFW010000321.1:0-15907 GCA_035317945.1 Steroidobacteraceae bacterium
CTATGGCGCGCTGTCGCGATTTGCGAATGCCGTGGGTCTTGCATTCCAGATCCAGGACGATCTGCTCGATGTCACGGGCGATGCATCGATGCTGGGCAAGGCGACCGGTGCCGACTCTGAACGCGCGAAGCCCACGCATCCCGCGGTCATCGGCATATCGGCATCGCAGCAGCGGGTGCGGCTGTTGCATAGTCAAGCGATTCACGCGCTTGCGCCCTTCGGTGAGCGTGCGGAAGCACTGCGCTCCCTGGCGCATTGGCTCCTGTCGCGCCAGTACTAATCGCGAGTATCGGTGCGTGCCCTCCTCGCAACCGGCCTTCTGATCTGGCTCGGAGGCTTGGTTCCGGCACACAGCACGGCAGCCGCGACGACGATCAAACTTCGAGCACTGCCGCCGGCTGATACGCATCCCACGCCCGAAGCAATCGCGAGCGGCTCGCTCGACGCTCAATTCCAGCCGTTCTCGACGGCGCCGGGACACACTTACTGGCGGGACTATTGGCTCCGCGTCAGCCCCCAAGATCCTCCCACTGTAGACGGCATCCCGGTCGTGGTCATGAACATGACGCGGGCGTTGCATGCGGACCTCATCGCTTATCGCGACGGCAAAGTGGTCGAATTGCCGTTGGCGACCAAGCTCTCGGGATTTCTCGGCACGCACGATCAAGTTTATTTGCTGCCGGAAGGCATTTCCGCCGCGCAGCCCTTCTACGCCCATGTCACCTCCAACAGCAGCCAGCAACAGTTCTTGAGCTTTTCGGTATCTGCGCTGGAGGCCACGCTCACGCAGGGCACGGAGCGGGCGCGCATGATTGCACTGACGTTCGGCGCGCTCATGGCGGTGTCGATTGCGGCGCTGCTCATTTGGTTTGTGCTCAAAGACCCGCTGTTCATTTTGTATGCAACGATGTTCACTCTGCAGGCGCTGTACGTGGCTTATCTGTCGGGGCAGGGCTTCGGCTGGCCGGTGCTGTCCTATGCCGGCCCGATCGACTCTTTCGCGTGGAATGTGCCGATCGGCTTGAGCGGAGCGGTCGCGTGTCTGTTCACCCGGGAGATCGCCGACCTGCGGCATTTTTCACCGCGCGTCTACCGAGTATTCGGCTGGATGGCGGTTGCATTCATCGTGATTACCGCCGCCAACGTTGCCGCGTTCGTGGGTCTTTTGGACCTGGTGAATGCCATCGGCAACATCATGTTCGTCATCGCCGCAATTTTCACCGTGATCGTATGCTTGCTCGCTTGGCGGCGGGGCAATCGTGCGGCGGGGTGGTTCCTGATCGCCTGGTGTCTACTCGAGGGATTCACGGTGGCCGTTGCGCTGCGATTTCTCTCGACAGCGGCCGTGGATGACGACGCGCTGTATTACTACGGACTGCCATTGTCGATGGTGGCAGCCTCCATATTGGTCGCGCTGGGCGTCGCCGACCGTCTGCGGGCGCAACGCGCCGCGCTCTCCGACGCCGAGCGCCGTGCGCAGACCGACCCGCTGACCGGTGTACTGAACCGGCGCTCGTTGATCGAGCGGCTCGACGCAGCCTGCACGCGCGCCAAGGCGCGCGGCTTGCCGATCGCGCTGTTATTCATCGATCTCGATCACTTCAAACAGATCAACGACACCTTCGGGCATCAGGCCGGAGACGCCTGCTTGCGCGCCATCATCGAGCCCATTCACGCGGAGCTGCGCCAGTCGGATGTCATCGGCCGCTATGGCGGCGAAGAGTTTGTGGTGATCTTGAGCAGCGCCGATGCGGCAGCGGCGACTCCCATCGCGCAGCGCATTCTCGAGCGCGTGGCCGATGTGCGCGTCAGCGGTTTCGGCAGCCCGATCCGCGTGACCTGCAGCATCGGCATTGCAACCAGCGACACCTTGGGCATCTGGGGCGAGCCGCTGCTCGCCCAGGCCGATGCGGCCGTGTACGCCGCGAAGCGCTCGGGCCGTAATCAGATCCATTTGGCGCCGCCGGTACTCGCCTAAATTACTGTCACGATTGTTCTACGCGTAAGTTGTCCTACACGTAAGTTGTCCTACACGTAAGTTGTCCTACACGTAGGTTGTCCTACAACGATCTGTCCTACAACGAACTTGTCCTACGTCGCGCATTGGCGACGTTATTCCGTTGCGCGCATTTCCGCCAAAGCTCATTATTGAACATATTCATCTCGCTCTTCAGAGCGCCGCGAGGGGAAGCCACTGGTGCAACGCAGCGCGTTCAGCCACGCACGACTGATGCGCGAGTCCACCGCTCGCGTCGAACGTGCGCTGCGCAGCAACGATGCCAAAGAACACGTGGTCGCGCAGCGCGTCCTTGCGACGCCGGCGTCATGGCGTGCGTGGGAGCTCGAGCACTCCGGTCTAATGCGCCAAGTGGCCGACTTTGTCGCTCTGCGCAATCAAGCGGTGGCGCTCAGGCATGCGTCGCTGCGCCTGATTCACGGCAAGGCGCTTTTTGAGTATCTGAAAAAACACAACGTGCGCGGCGGCGCGCGCGCCAAGATACTCGAGCATTTTCATCGTACGCTGGTCTATGAACATGCCGTGGTCGCCGAACACACGGTGTACGTGCGCAAGGCGTGCAGTTATTTATGCGCCAGTCATCTCGGCACCGAGCTGGTCCAAGATCCCGCGTTTCTCGATCCGATGCAGCAGTACGAAACACTGTTCACGGAGTATTTCGAACTTTACTGCTCGACGCTGATTCCCACGGCGGGTGAGCAACCCGAAGCCGAACCCCCGCTGCTGCCGCTGCTCAAGCATCAACTCAACGAGTGGCGATGGGTGATCTTGAACCCGAAGCAGTCCCTGCCGTTCTTGCAGCGCGAGAGCGAGCTGCGCCGGCCGGCCGGCGACACTCAGAAGATGCGGCTGCTCAAGTCTCAAAAAGCCGAGCGGTAAGGGCGGGAGCGCGGCCTACGCGTTGTTGGATCGGCGCGAGCGCACCACCAGAAAGATAATCATTCCCAGTAATCCCGAGAACAAGCGCTCGAGACCCATCAAGCATAGAAAGGCGATCAGCGCAGATACAAACGTATGGATCCCGAGGCCGGCGGCGGCAAATAGCCCGATTCCGCTGAGCAGCGTCAGCACTCCCACGGTGCCTCTGAACCACCATTTTTGCTCGATCGGCTTTTGGTCCATGAAATTCCCTCAGCGGCCCGCTAGCCCAACGCCGCCTTGCGGTCCTTCGCGGACGGCGGCATCCACTGATAAATCCACGTTTCCGTCAGCGGCCGGGTGTCGATGCGCAGGTACAGGCGCACGTCGATGACGTCGTTGCTGTCCTCCGGCGGCCGGATATCGAATAGCGCGCGGTAGCCTTGGATCTCGTCGACATAGTGCGCCGTGATGTGCTCGGTGGTGCCTTTCGAGGTGCTGATCACCGCTTCGACGTGGGCGTCTTTCGCCAGCGCTCCGAGTTCACCACCTGCGAAATCCACCGCGAAATGCCAGGAATAGTATTGGCGCTTTTGGCCGACGGTGCCGCCGATGCCGGTGCGCGTGGCAATCGTTTGGGCCAGGGGAGATGCGTAGGGCATGCGCGTGCCCCAGTACAGGCGATAACTGAACAGCATCTCTTGCCCGGCTTTGGTCTTCTCAGCCGGATTCCAAAACGCCACGATATTGTCGAAGGTCTCGTCGGCTGTCGGAATTTCAAACAATTGCACCGCGCCCTTGCCCCAGCCGTGGCCGGATTTGGGTTCGACCCACAGGCTCGGCCGCCGATCGTAGTACACGCCGTCGTCCTGGTAGTGATCCCAGTTGCGATCCCGCTGCAGCAAGCCGAAACCGCGCGGGTTTTCATCGAAAAATGAATTCAGATGATTTTGCGCAGGATTGGTCAGCGGCCGCCAAATCCATTCGCCGGCGCCGGTCCAAATCGACAGGCCGTCGGAGTCGTGTATTTCCGGCCGCCAGTCATTCACCCCGCGCCGATCGTTCTTGGCGTAGAAAAACATGCTGGTGAGGGGCGCGATGCCCAGGCGCTCGATGGGCTTGCGCGGGTAGAGCGCCGAGTCGATGTCCATCACCTGCGTGCCGCCCGGCGCGATCTGGAAACGCAGCGCACCGGCAATGCTGGGCGAGTCCATCAGCGCATACAGCGTGATCGATGCCTGTCCCTTCGCCGGCCGCTCGAACCAAAAAGACGTGAAGCGCGGAAATTCTTCGGGCCGGGGGAATGCGGTGTCCACCGCCAGAGCGCGCGCGGACAATCCGTATTGGCGGGTATCGCCGCCCACCGCGCGAAAGTATGCAGCGCCCAGGAATGCGGCGATGTCGGCCTTCCAGTCGGTCACGAACTGCACACGAAATCCCGCAAAACCAGCGCGATCGCGCATCACGGCGGGATCGATGCCGGCCTTGTCGAACTCGAACATCGACGGGTCGTAGATGATTTCGCGGGCTTGACCCTCGTTCACTTCGAACAAATGCACCGCTTGGGCAAAGCCCCGGCCCACGTGGAAGAATTGCAGGCGGAACTGCAATCCCGCATCGCCCCACAGCGACCGATCGGTGCGAAATCTCAAAGACTGGTACTGATCGTAGTTCAGGGCCCCCATGGTGGGCGGCAAAATGTCCTTGGACGCTTGAAAAGGGTTGCCGGCCAGAGAGTGCGCCTGACCCTTGAGCCAGGCGTAGTCGAAGGCCTTTGCAGGTCCCGTACCGCTGAGGGTCGATGCCGGCGCCGCCGCGCCGGCCAGCGGTGCGTAGGACACTTGCCCAGCGGCCAGGGCCAGCGCAGTTTTCAATATTTCGCGTCGACGAACCATGAGTTTGTCATCCCTAGATCGAGAACGTGGGTTGGACGGAGTCGGGAAGCAGGGCGAGCTGATTGAGGAAGCGCGCCGTGCTGGCGACCTCGACGCGCTCGGTCGGCGTCAACCATTGCAGCGCCTCATCCAACGTTCTCGCATCCATCAGCTTCTGCTCTGCGGTAAAGACATGCGGGTCCGGTTGGCCGCGCGGATCGGCGGGACGCGGCAGGTTGCCGTTGATGTGCGCAAGCCGTGCTTCACGATGCCGCGCCAAGTAGCGCAATCCGTCGCCGGGCAGGTTTTCGCCGGTGCGCGCCAAATCTTCGCGGCGGGCTACCAATGCCGGTGTTTCAACTTCTTCCGGCGTGCGCAGCAGCGCCAAGCGCGACAAGAATCTACCCAAACTCTCGCTGCCGCTGAGCCGCGACAAAGGCACCGCGAGAAACAGGCCGAGGAGTGCAGGCGATACCCAGGCAAGCAACGGCGGTGAGATGAAATACACGATCACCGCCGTGGCACAGCTCAACAGCATGTGCCGCCGATGAAAGTGCCAGGCATCGGTCCATGTCGTGCCGACGGAATCCCGCCGCTGCGGCTTCCATCCGGAATCCCGCCCCATGAACACCTCGAATACATGCCGGCACTGAACCACCATGAGTATGGGCGCGTACAACGCCGACAGAATGGCCTCCAGCAGGAAGCTCGCGGTTACGCCGATGACGCCGCCGGCGCCGCGCCGGATGCGCTTCGTCAACAATGCGCGAATGAGCCCGATCGTCTTCGGAATCAACAGCACCAACATGCTGAACCAGAACAGCGCCATCATGAGCGCCACGTCGAACCGCGGCCAGGTCGGAAACAGCTGAAAATCGTGGCTGAAATATTCAGGACGTATCAGGCGCGATTGAACCGCGAGCGCAAAGCCGATGGTGATCATCAACAGCCATAGCGGCGAGGACAAATAGCTCATGATGCCCACGCCCAAGTGCATGCGGCTAATGAACCGCAGGCCCGCGCTGCCGATGATTTTCATGTGCTGCAAATTTCCCTGCGCCCAGCGGCGGTCGCGAACCGCGATGTCGATCAGCGTCGGCGGAGATTCTTCCCACGAGCCGCCGCAATCGGTGGCCATGCGCACCTTCCAGCCGCCGCGGCGCATGAGGGCGGCTTCGACGAAATCGTGGGACAGCACGTAACCGCCGAAGGGTTTGCGGCCTTTGAGTTTCGGCAGGCCGCAGTACTGCGCGAAGGCCGACACGCGAATGATGGCGTTGTGCCCCCAGTAGTTGCCGCTGTCGCCCGACCAGGCCGACAGACCGCGGGTGATCACCGGGCCGTACACGCATGCAGCGAATTGCTGCAGGCGGGCAAAGAAAGTCTTCGCGCCGATGAGTTGCGGCGCGGTTTGCAAAATCCCCAACTGTGGATCGGCCTGCATGGCTTGAACCAGCCGCTTCAAAGTCGGTGCATCGATCAAACTGTCCGCGTCGAGCACGATCATATGGTCGTAGCGGCCGCCCCAACGCGTGACGAAGTCTTCGATGTTGCCGGATTTGCGCGCGATATTGAGCCAGCGGCGCCGATACCAAACCGGCATGACGGCGCTCAGCGCCGCGCGCAATCTGGCGACGCTGATCGTCTCGTTGATCCACGCATCGGCGTTCGTGGAGTCGGAAAGAACGACGATCTCAAAACCGCGCTGCGCACCGATCCCAAGCAGGGCTTCGCCCATCGCCTGCAGCCCCGCCGTGGTGCGCGTCGGATCCTCATTGTAGATCGGCATCACCAGCGCGGTGAGCGACGCGTCGGCCGGCAATTGATCTGAAGGAACTGGGTCGCGGCGTTTCGAGGCGCCCGCCAATACCGAGCCGGCCGCGAACGCAATCCAGACCAGCGAGACCGCGAAGAAGACAATCATCGTGCCCTGCAAGAACGTCATGCTGGCGAAGCGCACGACTTGCAGCATTTGATAGACCCCATACGTGGTCACGCCGACGGTGACCGCGATCAGGATGAAGCGCGCATACAGCACTGCGCCGGAAATCAGGTGCCGCTCGTGCCGCCATGGCAGGTAGCTCAAATCCTGAGCCGGCATGCCCATCGGCGCCTCCGGCGGCATCCCGCCCGGCGAGGCACTGCTTTCGAACTCGGCGGCGGGCGTTAGCTGGAGGTCCATCGATACAGCCAGGTTTCAGTCACGGGGGTGTCGCCGCGCATCACGCGCAGCCGCAGCTCAATCACGTCGGCGTCCTTCGGATCGATTTCAAAGCTGGCGCGCAGGCCGTGCAACTCGCCGTTCGCGACGAGGCTGGAGTTCGAAATCGCGCCGGCGGAGGCGCCGAGATCAAGCCGCAGCCCATCGAGCTTTTCGCCGGCGCCCACGATGTCCAGCAGGAACACGCGCCGCTTGCGGTCGATGCTGGCGCCGGAGCGCGTGGCAAGAACCCTGCCCAGGCCCTTGGGCATTGGTGGTTCGTCGCTCCAGGTAATGTTGTAGGCGAATTGGGCCGGCCGCCCCGGCGTGAAGGTCTGCGTCGGACGCCAGAAAGCGACGATGTTGTCATTGGTTTCTCGCCCCGATGGAATCTCCACCAGCTCCACCGCGCCGCTGCCCCAATCGCCGCCCCGCGGGGTGATCCAGGCGCTGGGCCGCCTTTCATACCGCGCGTCAAAATCCTGAAAGTCACTTTGCTGTCGTGATCTTTGCACCAGCCCAAATCCTTGCGGCGGCTGCGTGGTGAAGGTGGAAACCTGCAGCTTGAGCGGGTTGGCGAGCGGGCGAAATAGTTGCTCCCCGGTTTTGGTCGTGATCTGCAGTCCGTCCGAGTCGTGCACCTCGGGCCGATAATCATCCAGACGCCCGCGGTTGGTTTCATCGAACAGAAACATCGAGGTCAACGGCGCGATGCCGACGACGCGCATTTCGGCGCGCGGAAACAAGGTGAGCTCGACGTCGATTTGAGTCTCGGCACCCGGCTGCACGGTGAACTTGTAGGCGCCGGTGGTGGATTGGCTCTCCAATAAAGCGTAGACGACGATGGAATTCGCGCGGGCGCCCGGGCGCTCGATCCAAAAATGCGTGAACACCGGAAATTCTTCGCCGGAAGGGTCCCCGGTATTGATGGCCAGACCTCGCGCCGATAACCCGTACAACAGACTCTTGGCGACGGCGCGAAAGTAGCTCGCGCCCTGGAACACCAAAAACTCATCCCAGACTTTAGTCGAATTGATGTGGCTGCGAATCCGAAATCCCGACAGCGGCAATGACACCTTGGCAAGCTGGGTCGACGTGGCGCCCGTAACCTGGAACATCGCGGGCGTTGCAACCACATCCGTGGCGAGTCCGTCCTGCACCGTCGAGACCGTTACAGCCGCGGCATTGTAGGCCGCCCGCAGCAGCTCGAGGCGAAAGGGCAGTTTTTCCGAGCGCCAAATGCCGGCGTCGGGATTGAAATGGATGCTGCGATACTGCTCCGGACTCAATTTATCCAGCACGGCCGGCAAGCTGTTGCGTTGCGGCGCATAGGGCGCGGCAGCCCGCCGTTTGGCGTCTTCCAGCAGGGTGTCAAAGGTAAACGGATAGTTGAGCGACGGCTTGGCGGGGGGCTTTGGTTCCGCTTTCGCGGGCGCAGCCCCAGGAGCGCTCGGAGCCAGGAAGGCGATGACAGCGAGCGCGAGCACACCCATTGATTTGGCAATCGATACCGGCAAGGCTTACCCCAAAAATTAGCTAGTATAGTGCCTGCCCTATGTCGCTCGCAGATCATCCTGGCTTTGGAGCCTGTCTGAGTATTTCACGTGAGCCGCAAAGCGCCGGGTCCGTCCTCATGGTGCGGCCGGCACGATTCGCCTGCAATCCGCAGACCGCCGCCAGCAATGCTTTTCAGCAGGATCCTACGCCACTTGTGGGCATTGACCTGCAGGCCGCAGCACTGCAGGAGTTCGATGAGCTGGCGACGGCCTTGGATCGCGCCGGCGTGGAAGTGCTGATCGCGCCCGACAGCGACCAGCCGGCCAAACCGGATGCGATATTCCCCAACAATTGGGTGAGTTTCCATCGTGACGGGACGGTGGCGCTGTATCCCATGTTGGCGCTCAACCGGCGTTGGGAGCGGCGGGACGAGGTCCTGGAACAAGTGGTGCGCAAGGGTGGGTTTCGCGTGTCACGAACCATCGATCTGACCCACCGGGAAGCCGAAGAGAAATATCTCGAAGGCACCGGCAGCGTGGTGCTGGATCGGGTGCATCGGATGGCCTACGCCTGTTCTTCGCCGCGCACCGATCTTGATGTCCTCGGCGAATTCGCGCAGCTGCTGGACTATGACTTGATGACTTTCGACGCCACCGACAGCAGCGGGCGTGCGATTTATCACACCAATGTATTGATGGCAATCGGCACCGGCTTTGCGGTGGTGTGCGGGGACTCGATCGCCAACACGGCGCATCGCACAGCGGTGATTTCCAAGCTGCGCGCGACCGGACACGACATCGTCGACATCACCCGGGAACAAATGGCGCAGTTCGCCGGCAACGTGCTGGAATTGGCGTCGCCGGCGGCCAAGCTCATTGCGCTGTCGACGACGGCCCTGGACAGCTTGAATCGCACGCAGCGCGCCATTTTAGAGTCTCATGCGGCCCTGGTGCCGGTGTCGATCCCCACCATCGAGCGCGTCGGCGGCGGCGGGGTGCGCTGCATGCTGGCGGAAATCCACTTGCCGAAGCGCGATACGGGATACGGGGATCTGCGTACTTAAGTCATAATCGTCCCATGTTGGAACTCGGCGTCAAACTTCTCATTGCGTACCTGCTCGGCACCTTGCTCGGCAGCTTGATCTTGGGCCGGCTGCGCGGTGTGGATATCCGCAGCATGGGAAGCGGCAATGCCGGCGCGACCAATGCCATGCGCACACAAGGCAAGCTGTTCGGGTTCCTGGTGCTGGTCATCGACATTGCGAAGGGCATGGTCGCGGTGTGGTGGCTGCCGTCGGCGGTGTTGCCGGGCATCGGCATCGATCCTGATGTGTCGCGCGAATGGCTGCTGCTGGCCTGCGGTTTCGCGGTGATCGTGGGCCACGTCTATCCGGTGTGGTTCGATTTTCGCGGCGGCAAGGGGGCCGCGACCGTGATCGGTGTGGTTGCGGCGGTGGACCTGCGCTTGCTGCTGCCGCTGCTGTTGAGTTGGATCATGGTGCTGCTGCTGTCGGGCTACGTGGGTCTCGCGACCATGCTGTCGACCGTCGTGCTGGCGGTCGCGGTCATGGTGCTGCAGCCCGATGACGTGCCGCTCTGCGTCTTCTGCGCGGCGGTTGCCGTGTTCGTGATCTTCACCCATCGCAGCAACATCGCGCGCATGCGTGCCGGCAAAGAGAATCGTGTACGGCGGTTATGGCTGTTTCGGCCCCGGCCGGTATAGAACACCCGCCGCTGCTGGTGTTGCTGGCGGCCGGCGAGTTGCACTCCGGTGAGTGGCTGGCAAGGGAGCTGCGCCAAACCCGTGCGGCTGTTTGGAAGGGCGTGGAGCGCTTGCGCGCAATGGGCGTCGGGGTGCAGGCAGTGGCGCGCCGCGGCTACCGGCTGGCGGATGCCGTCGAATTGTTGGATGCGCGGCGAATCCAAGCCGAACTGACCCGGGAGTGCAATTCGCACCTGCACGCGCTGGAGTTGCTGTTCGAGGTCGATTCGACCAACACCCGCCTGCTCAGCACAGCGCCGCCGCCGCCGGGGACCGCCGACGTGTGTGTGAGCGAATTGCAGCATGCCGGCCGCGGGCGGCTGGGACGCCGCTGGATTTCACCCTTCGGCGGCGGCATCGCGATGTCCCTGGGCTGGACTTGCAGCGATGTGGTGCGCACCCTGCCTGCCTTGAGCTTGGGGGTCGGTGTGGCGGTGTCGCGCGCACTCACGCGCGCCGGCGCCGAGGGGATTGCGCTGAAGTGGCCGAATGATATTTGGTTCCGCGACCGCAAGTTGGGAGGCGTGTTGATCGAATTGCGAGCCGAGGCGGGCGGCCCGGCCCACGTGGTGATCGGGGTGGGCATCAATGTGTCGCTGCCCGAGGAGGCGCGCCGGGAAATTGAGGCCAGCGGCGTGGCGGTGGCGGCAGTGACCGATGCCTGCAAAATGGCCCCATCGCGTAATTTGGTGGCCGGAGCCATCTTGGACGAACTTTTGAGTATGCTGGTGCAGTACGAGCGCTTTGGATTCTCTGCCTTTCGGGATGCATGGACCGCGCTCGACGGTTTGAAAGACCGCCAGGTGCAGGTGGTGGTTGGGGGAACGGCGATCTTCGGGATTGCCCGTGGCGTGGATTCAGATGGAGCACTGCTGCTCGAAACAAAGGAACGCATGCAACGATTTGTCTCCGGCGAGGCCAGTTTGCGTTTGGGCGTGGGGTGACGCGTGACGCTATTGAAGACTCTTGCCGTTTGCCTGGTGCTCGCCAACGTGTGCTATTTCTTGTGGGAGCGCGGCATCGCCAAAGTACCCGAAAGCGTCGTGGCGGCACCGACGCCCGGAACCCTGAAGCTGGCATCGGAAAGCCCGGAAGCTTCCCGCAGCGAGGCAAGCGGCAGCGCCGCGGCCACACCGGCTACGGGCACCCCGGCCACGGGCGCACCGGCTGCTACGGGCACCCCGGCCACGGGCGCACCGGCTCCGCCGGGCACGGGCGCACCGGCCCCGCCGGCCACAGGCGCACCGGCCTCGGGCAGTGCAAGGAATGCTCCGGCAGCAGCCGCGGCTCTGGATGCCGGACGGGCAGGCAACAATTCCGGCCTTCTGACCAATGTGAAGCGCTGCATCAGTGTGGGACCGTTTCGAGACGTGTCGGAAGCAGCGCACGCGGCATCGACACTACGCAGCGGCGGTTATGATCCGCGCCAGCGGGTGGCAGACGGCGAGGTATGGGCCGGCGTTTGGGTGTATCTGCCGCTGCCGGCGACGCGCCCCGTGGTCGAACAGACGCTCGCCAAGCTCAAGGCCGGCGGCATCGACGATGCGCTGGAAATGCCGGGTCCCAACGAGGGGTCGGTGATTTCCTTGGGCCTGTACAGCGAATCGAAGCGGGCGCAGGCCCGGGTTGCCCAAACGCAGGCGTTGGGGTTCAATCCGGGGATCGCCGATCGCAAGCGCAACGGCAATGTTTATTGGATTGACATCGATTTGAAGCCCACCGACGGTTTGCTGAACCCCTCCGACCTGCAGGGTGAATCCGGCCGCATCGTTCGCCTCGAAGTCAAAGGATGTCCGTCAGCGGGCGGCCAGTCATGAAAGTTCGAACTGCAATGCTGGGAGTGATGGCCGGCATTGGCGCCATCATCGGCTACGGCTGTCTTCTCGCCTTTCTCTCTCTCGTCGGCGTTCAGACCTACCGTTGGTTTCGAGAAGGAGCATGGATGCATGTAGGCTTCGGCGACGGCATTCGAATCGGGCTGGTGCATTGCTGCGTCAAGGAGGGCGGCGGCAGGCTCGCACTCTTTTTGCAATGGTGGGAGTCGCCGTCGACGTGGCTCGGGATGCACAAGGTATTCGAAGTCATGCCGGCATCGCTGGCCTTGTTCGCCGTGAGCATCGTGGGCAATAGCCTGTTCATCTACTGCCGAGATCGACTGCATCAGCGCTAAGCTTGAGTTGCCGTGGATTCGCTGCGTTGCTTGAGTTTCTGCGATTCTGTGTTGACGTACTGTTCGATCAAGCCGCCGTATAGCCGCGAGACTACCCGGGCCATCAATCCCGACAGCTCGAATGAAAGCTGAACGCGGCTGCCTGCGCCTTGGCGCTCGACCTTATGTCCTGCTTTCATGCGAAGTCCCGGAGTGCGCGCGACCCACGTGAAGTTGCGCTGAGCCTCGAGTTCGGTGACCTTCCAAACCGCGGTCCGCAATTTGGGCTGGCGAACCTGAACACTGCTGCCGACGCCAAACGGTCCTAGGTCCAGCCGCTGAACGCTGGTCATGGTCGGCGTCCATTCGGGCCAGCGCTCGACATCGCATAGCACGGCGAACACCTTCTCCGGGGGAGCATCAATGGTCACCGCTACGTTGATGGCGCTTCGGCTCACGGCCGGAGCATACTAAAAAACCGGCGGTAATGAGAGACCGGGTTATGTCCGCTAATGCTCCGTGGATTCGGAAGGTTTCCGGACTCTAAAAGGTGCGTCCGGCGCAGCCGGTGCGGAGCCGCCGCCGCGTACCGCGGGCGGAGGTGCTCCCTCCCAGGCATAGGCGACGCTGCCGGCGGGGGCCTGGTACCAACCTGGGTCCCGGTAGTCGCCGTGCGCGAGATTGGCGCGAATCTTCATGACGGTAAACATGCCGCCCATTTCCATATCACCATACGGACCCAAGCCCGTCATCATCGGCAGGGTATTTTCAGGCAGCGGCATGTTCATCTGCATGTTGCTCATCGCACCGCCCGTGCTCATGTAGCCCGGCACCAGTGAGGTGATTTGCCTGGCCAAGTCGTCTTGTTCGACGCCGACGGTGTTCGGCAAGGTATGGCTCATGGCGTTCATGGTGTGATGACTCTTGTGGCAATGAAATGCCCAGTCGCCGGGTGCGGCAGCGGTAAATTCAATGGCGCGCATTTGACCGACCGCAATGTCCGTGGTCACCTCCGGCCAACGCGAAGCCGGCGAGGTCCAGCCGCCATCGGTTCCCACCACCACGAATTCATGACCGTGCAGGTGAATGGGGTGGTTGGTCATGGTGAGGTTGCCGACGCGGACCCTGACGCGCTCGCCGAGGCGCGCCACCATCGGCGCAGTGCCGGGAAACGCACGGCTGTTGAAAGTCCATAAATTGAAATCCAGCATGGTGCTGACTTTGGGTGTGTAGCTGCCGGGACTGATGTCGTAGGCGTTCAGCAGAAACACATAGTCGCGGTCGACCGGCATGAATTTCAGATCCCTCGAATGCGTGACCCAAAAGCCCATCATGCCCATGGCCATCTGCGTGGTCTCATCCGCGTGCGGGTGATACATGAATGTGCCGGCGCGTTGCGCGGCGAATTCGTACACATAGGTTTGTCCCGGCTTGATCGACGGCTGGTTGAGCCCTGCCACCCCATCCATGCCGTTGGGCAGGCGTTGACCGTGCCAGTGAATGCTGGTGTGCTCCGGCAAACGGTTGGTGACGAAGATCCGCACGCGATCACCCTCGACAACCTCGATGGTGGGACCCGGCGATTGGCCGTTGTAGCCCCAGAGATGCGCGCTCATTCCGGGAGCGATCTCGCGGATCACCGGCTCCGCAACCAGGTGAAATTCCTTCACGCCGCCGCGCATGCGCCACGGCAGCGTCCAACCGTTCAAAGTTGCCACCGCGTGATATGGGCGCCCGTTGGGCGGCGTGAGCGGCGGCTGCATGACGGCCGAATCGGTTGACACAATTTCGGGGAGCGCCGCGAGCGCGCTCTTGGCGACGGCGCCGGCTGCTACCGCGAGCCCGGCACCGCTGAAAAATTTTCGTCGTGAAAGCATGAATGTTTCCTTGCACCGTTACGATGCGGAATTGCCGAGCAGGGCGGCGTCGAGCCGCGACTTCGCGATCCAGAAATCGCGAACGCTCTGAATGTAGCCATCGACACTGATCACTTGTTCGCGTGCATCGGACAGCAATTCGAAAATGCTGATGAGCGATGCGTTGTAGCGCAGCAGATTCTGCTGCGCGATGGCTCTGCGCAGGGGCAGCACTTCATCGCGCTGCCGCTGTGCCAGATCGAAGGCCGCCCTATAGTTGGCGTAGGCCAGTCTGATCTGGGAGCGAGCCTCAATCGCCGCCTGGGTAAAGCGATCGACGGCCTGCGCATAGATGGCTTCGGATTTTTTGACCCGAGCCGCGCCGCTGTCGAATATCGGAACCTCCAAAGTGACCGTGTATCCCCTCTCGTAGGGTTCTTCGCGCGAGCCTTGCCGCACGCGCGTCGCTCCCAAGTCGAGCACATTGACGAAGCGCGTGCTCTTGGTGAGCCCGAGACTCTTGGCGAGTTCATCGATGTGCATGCGCATCAATTGCAAATCGAGCCGCTGCTGCAAGACGGCGTGCTCGACATCGGGAAGACTATCGGGGCCGGCGGGCAACTGCGGCAGCGACTCAGCCAGCTGCAAAGCCGGCCGCCCGGTTTGCTGCCCGGGCAATCCCAACAAACTCGTTAGTCTTTCGCGCGCAGACTCTTCCGCGAGTCCCGCGCGCGTCAGGTTTTGAGCGGCATCGGTATAAAAATTTTGCTCGCGGGCTTGATCGAGAAGGCTCCAGTTGCCGGCCGACACCATCCGTTGCGCAAGCTGGGCGCCGGTTTCGGCTGCCGAACGAACCTGCTGTAGATACTGCAGGGACTCGCGCGCGGCGAGCGCCGCATAGAAGGCCTCGCGGGTGTCCTTGGCCAGCTGCGCGACACGCTGTACCACGGAGTTCTGCGTTTGTGCAAAGCGCCGCTTCTCGATGTCGTGGGCATAGGGCATCGTCAGCAGAGCGAGCACATTGAAACTCAATGTCTCCTCGATGTCGTATTGTCCTGCCGCACTCGCGCGGCGCAGGTCGAATCGAGGGTTCGGCAGGCGTCCGGCCTGCACCAACTCGGCCTCGGAAATCCCCAGTTCCTGAAATGCCGCCTGCAGCATGGGATTGTTGAGCAGGGCAACTTGCACGGCGTCTTCTACCGACAAAGGGTGTGCCAGCAGGCCCGCC
The DNA here is from genome assembly GCA_035317945.1 of Steroidobacteraceae bacterium. GTDB lineage: Bacteria > Pseudomonadota > Gammaproteobacteria > Steroidobacterales > Steroidobacteraceae > Bog-1198. The sequence continues at coordinate 15,441 of DATHFW010000321.1, forward strand.
ACCTGAGCGTCCACTTCGGCACGGGTTTGCGCGGAGCGCGGCCATTTGACCTCCTTGCCCAAGTGCGCGCGCGTTGCGTCGGCCACCGCATCGAAACCGCCGTCCCGGCTAAAGCCGGCGCATCCGCCGAGGCCGAGCGCGGCCAGCGTTATCAACAACAGAGGTGCCTGTCTCATAATCGTCCTCGTCAATCGTCAGTCCGGAAATCAGCGCAAATTGCGCCAAGAATCAGGAGACGAAACGCGGGGGGCGATCGAGCCGGTCGAGAGCGATGGCGGGCGGCGATGAGCGCAAAGGCAGGGAAGCGCCGGCGTGTTCCGGCCGAGGCGGGACCCACAGCAGGGGCATGACGGCAATCGCCACGGCACAGCAGGTTCCGCAGTGATGATGCTGTTGTGCGGCGACGTCCTCCTGCGCACAGTGCTGGGCTGCGGTGGCCGGTGCCGCATCGAACGATCCGCAACTCC
>DATHFW010000322.1:0-10213 GCA_035317945.1 Steroidobacteraceae bacterium
AACGGGCTCACTCGGTGCGAGACGGAAACCTGTGTAAAGCCAATTTCTCGCGCAAGGCTCGCCGCGGCCAGCTCGTGATGGACGTAGCGGTAGCCATGAAGAAAAACGATGGCGCAGGAGCGCAAGCCGTCGCCATGGGCCTGCTGCAATTGGGCGCTGAGCGCCGCGGTGTCCAACTTTGAGATGATTTCGCCGTGCGCAGCCACGCGCTCTCGAGCCTCGATCACTCGCTCATACAGCATTTCCGGCAGGACGATGCGGCGGTCAAACAAGCGTGGCCGGGCTTGAGTGGCAATTCTCAACGCATCGCGGAATCCGCGAGTGATCACCAGAACGGTGCGCTCGCCCTTGCGTTCCAACAAGGCATTGGTGGCCACGGTCGTGCCCATTTTCACGCAAGCCACCTGCAGCGGCGTGATCGGTTTGCCGGGCGAAAGATCCAGCAGTCGACGGATACCCTCCACCGCAGCATCGTCGTACTGGGCGCTGTCGGATAGCAGCTTCAGGGTGTGCAGCGACCCCGAAGGCGCGCGTCCAATCACGTCGGTGAAGGTACCGCCCCGATCGATCCAAAATTCCCAGCGCATCATGTTTCGGCGGGGCTGTCCGCGGTGAGCACGCGGCCGCGCGTTTCAGGGATGGCCCAGGCGGTCGCGATGACCAGTGCATAGGCAACCACGGTGAATCCGGCAATGGCGTCGCCCAAGGGGAAGCGAGTGCTCAAGAGACCGATCAAGGAGGGACAGAAGCCGCCGATGCCGCGACCCACGCTATAGGTGAATCCCTGGCCCGAACCGCGCACGGCGCTGGGGAATAGCTCCGCCAGGCAGGCGCCCATGCCGGAAAATATTCCCAATATGAAGAAGCCCAAGGGGAAACCGATCAGAAACATCCCGCCCGCCACGGGCAGCCGCACGTAAAGCAGGATCAATAGAATTGCACAGCCCGCGAAAAGCATGAAGCCGCGGCGGCGCCCGATGGTGTCCGTGAGCCAGGCGCTCACCAGATATCCGGCCAGAGAACCGGTAATCACCATCAACAAATAGCCCGTGGTGCCGCCCACCGAGAGATGGCGTTCGTTCGTCAGAAAGGTCGGCAACCACGTCGTGATCGAGTAGTAGGCGCCGAGCATGCCCGTCGACAGCAAGGTCGCCAGGACGGTCGTGCCGAGGAGCGGCGGCCGGAAAATATCCAGGAATTCTCCGCGGCGCGGCACCGCGTCGTGCAGACGAGCCGCGCGCTGCGCGCGCATCTGGAGATAGATCGCCGGCTCCGGCACTCTGCGGCGAATGTAAACGACCAGCAAGGCCGGCAGTATGCCCAGCCAAAACACCACCTTCCACGCCGTTTCGGGCGGCATCAAAGAACTCGCCGCCCAGAATGCCAGCGCCGCGGCAGCCCAGCCCACCGACCAACTGCTCTGCACCAGGCCGGTTGCCCTGCCGCGATGACGCGCATCGACGATCTCGGCCACCAACACCGAACCCACGGACCATTCACCGCCGAATCCGAATCCCTGCATCGCGCGCGTAAAGAACAGTTGACCGAAGGAGTGCGTGAAGCCGCTCAAGAAGGTAAACACCGCGAACCACAGCACCGTGAGCTGCAGGATGCGTGCGCGGCCGTAGCGGTCTGCGAGCACGCCGGCTGCCCAGCCGCCTATCGCCGAGGTAATCAAGGCACCGCTCGCAATGTGGCCGGCCTCCGCCTTGGTCATGCCCCACAGGGTGAGCAGCGTCGGAATCATGAAGCTATAGATCATGAGGTCAAAACCGTCCAGCCCGTAGCCGGCGTATGCGGCCAGGAGCGCGCGCCGTTCCTCCGCGGTCGTTGATTGCAGCCACATGTTGTTGACGGTATCCCTTAGCTCAAGCCCGCGTACTCAGCCTCAAGCTGTTCCAGCTGCCGTCGGCCGTCCAGCCGCCATCCACCGGCAAGGTAATGCCATTGATGAATCCATTGCGGTCCGAATCGAGGAGAAAAGCAATCGCCTCGGCGACATCCTGAGCCTTGGCGAAGCGCGCCAAGGGCACGCGGTCGATGATATCCGTATCGCCGTAGGTGCCGCGGGCCTGATCCACGGCATCCATTTCGGTCTTGATCCACCCCGGGCACACCGCATTGACGCGCACCCCGCGGCCGCCCCACTCGGCCGCCAGCGTTTTGGTCAGGCCCACGAGTCCGTGCTTCGATGTGTTGTAGGCGCTGCGGTGACTGATGCCCGCGAGACCCGCAACCGAGGCCACATTGACGATGCTGCCCTGGCGCCGCGCCAACATCTGAGCTCCAAGATGGCGGCACAATAGAAAGGGAGCGAATAGATTAATGGCCATGACCCGTTGCCATTGTGCGGCCGTCGTCTCTTCGGCAGGCATGATGAGGCTGATGCCCGCGTTATTCACCAAACCGTCGAGCGCACCGTACTCACTCGAAATTCTCTGCGCCAGCTGCTGCACAAATTCTTCGGAGGATACGTCGCCGCAAATGCCTTCGGCGTGCGAACCCCCGTTGCGCAGCTGAGCGACCTGCTGTTCCACGGATTGAATGTCGACCAGAATGACGCGGCATTCGCGTTGCGCCAGCAAGCCGGCCGTCGCAAGGCCAACTCCTTGCGCGGCCCCCGTGATCAGCATGGTCTTACGCGGCGCGGTCATGCGCGAGCGGCCTTCGATTGCATATCAACACAGATTTGAACGGCGTGCCCCAAGGATGCCGCCGACTTGTCGGCGCCGCGCAAGCTCGCGCCCTCACCTGGTTCTTTCGGTTGCAACAGCATGCCCGGAAGAAATACCGCCACGATGCAGGCACTGGGGAATCGCTGACGCATCTTCTCTGCCGTCGCGTCGCCGCGGCGGCGCTCCTCGCTCGGAAAGGCGCTGACCAGGTACACCATGGATACCGCCTCCGCAGCATTGGTCGGCGGTGCGGCGTCGAGATCTTCAATCGACATATGGCGCGCATCTATTTTCTGATCGCGGAATATGCGCACCAGCAGCTCGGTCGCCAGATCATCCGCCATGGAACCCAGGCTCGCGCACACGATGACCGATCCTGCCGGAACCACCAGAGGCCCCTGCCAGCGGCCGCTCGCCTGCTCGCGCTGCTGACGCAGCTGGCGGCCGGCCGTGGAATGATCGAGCACGGAGGATCGCAGCCGGCGGCGTGATGGCCGGTGACGGTCCCCGCCGATCGCGGCAACGACGGCCACCATGGAGGCGCGCACCCTGGCTAGTTGTTCGTCGCTAATGGCGCCCGACTCCAGATCGAGCCGCGCCAGGTGCAACGCGGGGAGCAATACCAAATCGCAATAATTGGCGAAGGAATTTCGTTTGAGAAATTCACGCGCGCCTGTGATGATTTCATCGGAATCGGCGGATAGCGCCCGCTGGTAGAAGCGCTGCGGCAGGGTGAGCGCCTGCGTGTCGCCCAGCAGAATATCGAGCAGGCTCAGCGCCTTGATGTGGCGGCCGGCCACCAACAGACACAGCGTCAAGGGTGTGGATACGATCAAGCCGATCGGGCCCCACAGCCAACTCCAAAATATCGCGGCGATAACCACCGAGAGCGGCGAAAGTCCCGTCGTGTGCCCGTACAACTGCGGCTCGACCAACTGCGCCGCGATCAACTCGACGATGACGAAAAGCCCGAATGTCGCAAACGCCATGCTCCATCCGGCATCGACCGCAGCGGCGAGCAAGGCGGAACACAGGGCCGCAATCCACACCCCGATGTAAGGAACGAAACGCAGCAGCGTGGTCAATGCCGCCCAAACGACAGGGTGAGGCAGGCCGATGACGCTCAGACCAATCCATATCAAGACGCCCACGCCGAAATTCACTGCGAATTGCGACACGAAAAATCGCGACAGGCGCTCTCCCGCATCATTGATCACCAGGGTGGTCAGTCGAATGTCCGTGCCGCCCGCGATACGTATGAAGCGATCACGCAGCGCCTCTTGTTCGAGCAGAACAAACACCAGCACCACCAGCACGATGCCCGCGGTTTCGATCGGCACCCAAACCGATCCCAAGATCTTTTGAATCACCTGCCATGGATTGGCGGGCGCTTCGTGCAACTCCACGGGAATGGGCCTCTTCAGACCGGCTGAGTCGGACTGCAGCGTCGAAGGCGGCGAAGGTTCCGTATTACGGTTGAACGCTTTGCCTGCCTCCGCCGTGAGCGCGTTCATGCGCCTCACGGTGATGTCGTTCAAAGTCTCCAGCTTGTCCTCGAGAGTTCTCTTGTACGTCGGCAGGCTGTCCGCCATGCCCACTATTTGCGAGCCGATGACGCCCGCAACCGCGCCGAACGTCAGCGCCAACACCAGCACCGCCGCCAGTACGGACAGCGTTTGCCCCAACTTGAGACGGCGCAGCGCGCGCACCAGCGGTGCGATCAACAGACTGAGGATAAAGGCCAGAGTGATCGGAACCAGCACGTCGCGCGCAAAGTACAGCAGCGCCAGCAAGGTCGCTGTCGCAATGATTCCCAACGCTCGATCGCGAATCGGAGGCGCCGGCGGGTCGCGAGCGGGCAGGTCTGCGGATACCATGCGTTATTTTGACACAGAGACCGGCTCGTCCGATGAATTGACCGCGACAAAGATGCAGCACTTCACCCGCTCGGCCAGCTCCGCGCCGCGCCGCAGGGCCCGGCGGCCCGCTTCGGTGCTGTCGTAGCAAAGCAGCACGCGCTTGAACATGAGTTCACTCCAGCTCGAACTGAAAGTTGACGGCGCCGATCTGCGCGCCCGTCGAATCCCAAGTCCACTCATCAAAGCACGTACGGCGGCGCCGATCAATGCGCACCAGCGTCGAGCAGCGCGTACCATAATCCGGCGCGCGCACAAAGGCACTAGACAGCAGCCGCTCCCACGATAACGCCACGCCGGTGCGCGGCAACTGATCATCGGGCGCGGGTTCATCGTCGCGCAACAGCGCGAGAGCTGCGTCGGTGTTCTGCAAATTCGACAACGCCGTCGACAGCCGCGACTTGGCAGTCCGCACCTTCGGCCAAGGTGTATCCAGCAAATGATTGGACAGCCCGTAGATGCCGGGCCCGAGCTCTCGTCCGGCGCCCAGCACACTTTCGTAGACGGCGAGCCGCTCGCCGTCGGAGAAGATCAAATTGAATCCGTTATAGCTCGCGCCCACGTCTCGAAGATGATCGAGACTCTGCTGCGTGGTGTCCTTGGACATCAGAATCGAGGCGACCAGCGTGCCCCTGCTCGGCGTGCCCTCGCGCCGTTGTTCCGGGTCGCGGTAATTGGTGAGCGCGGCAAAGCGCCCGGCGCGGGTGACGCCCAACCAGGTGCCGCCCGCCATGAGATCTTGGCCCGCGAGGATAGAGGGCTGAGATCGCCACCATTGCGCGGGGGCCGCCGGGCGCGAATGCATCTCGTCGCGGTTGGCCGCAATCACACAGGGATATTCCGCGTCGCCGCGCCACGCGATCAAAACCAAGCACATCGAAACTCCTTTGGCTTAAGATCGCAACGCTACGCGCCCCGCGCCGAGAACTCCACCGTTTCGTTGCCTCCCAAGCCGCGCACGAATACACTCCGAGTGAGATGCGCATCAATCAAAGTCAGTGTGGTTTGTTTTCAGGCACCGCGGCTCTGGTTGCATGCGTTGCGATCGCCATCGCGGCGCCTGATGAAGGCCGGGCGGCCGACGCCACAGCCTGTCCTGCGAATGACAGCGGCCTCACGCTGCCCGCAGGCTTTTGTGCCACCGTCCTCGCGGATGGAATCGGTCATGCCAGGCATCTCGTCGTCTCTGAAGCCGGGGTCATCTATGTCAATACCTGGTCGGGGCGATATTTCGGCAACGATACTCCGCATGCCGGCGGATTCCTGGTGGCGCTCAAGGACAGCCAGGGTGCCGGCAAGGCGGACGTCAATGAGCGTTTCGGAGAGACCGTGCAGAGCGGCGGCGCCGGCGGCACCGGCATCGGCATCTACAAGGGCTGGCTGTACGCGGAACTCAATGACAAAATCCTCAAGTATCCGCTGAACAAGGGCTCCGTCCTCCCCGACGCCAAATCACAAGTCGTGGTGCGCGGGTTGCCGTTGGGCGGCGATCATCCCATGCATCCTTTTGCGATCGACACGAACGGCGATCTGTATATCGATGTCGCCAGTGCGACCAATGCCTGCCAGGAAAAAAATCGCACCCTCAAATCACCGGGCATCAGTCCCTGCACCGAACTCGAGACGCGCGGCGGCATCTGGCGCTATGACGCGAAGAAAACAGACCAAGCGTTTTCGCCCGCCGAACGGTATGCGACCGGCATACGCAATGCGGAGGGCTTTGGCGTCGATACGACCGGTCACCATATCTTCGTCACGCAGCACGGCCGTGATCAACTGCACACGAACTGGCCGGACGTGATCAAGGACGCCGATCAGGAAGCGACGTTGCCCTCCGAAGAGGTGTTGCTGTTGAAAAAGGGCGGCGACTACGGTTGGCCGATGTGCTACTACGACCCCTTCCAACAAGGGCTCGTGCTCGCGCCCGAATACGGCGGCGATGGAAAGACAGCGGGGCTCTGCGCCCAAAAAGGCGCCCCCGCGGCGGTTTTCCCGGCGCACTGGGCGCCCAACGCCATGGTCCTGTATGACCGGCAGCAATTCCCCGCCCGCTATCGCAACGGCCTCTTCATCGCCTTCCATGGATCGTGGAATCGCGCCCCCTACGCGCAAGGCGGCTACAACGTCGTGTTTCAGGGGCTCTCCGGCGATAAGGCATCGGGTCAATGCGAAATCTTTGCCGATGGTTTTGCGGGAACGGATAAGTCGCCCGGCAAGGCCGCGCATCGTCCGTCCGGTCTTGCAGTTGGACCCGACGGCGCGCTCTATGTCGCGGACGACGTGTCGGGGCGCATTTATCGCATCGTTTATCGCGGCGGCGCGGGAGCCTCGGACGCGAAACCGGTGCCCTGTCCCAGCCTGACCGACTCCGCGGGGCCGATCGCCGCCGCGCGCGCGCAGCCGCCGGAGGGCACACACCCCGATGCAGGCGCCGACACCGCCGGCCTCAATGCTCCGCCGGGTTCTACGCCGGCGATGGTGGCTCGCGGCAATCGCGTCTATCACGGATTGGACGGCGGCGCGACCTGCACCGGATGCCACGGCGCGGACGCGAAGGGCACGACCTTGGGTCCGGATCTGACGGCCAACAAATGGCTGTGGAGCAATGGCAGTTATGGCGGAATCGCAGCAACCATTGCAGGAGGCGTTGCGCAGCCCAAGCAGTATCGCGCTCCGATGCCGGCGATGGGGGGTGCGCAGCTCAGCAGCGATCAGGTGATGGCGGTCTCCGCCTATGTGTGGGCATTGAATCACCCCGCCAAGTGAGGGTCCGCGTCGCGTGCATCGACCGTCAACAGTTCCTCGAAGAAGCCGCCGATTTCGCGCGCGCGATCGATGAAATGGATTTCCAGGATCCAATGACGCGCGGCACCGGTCTCATCCGGCTCGCGCAATGGAATCGAATTGCCGTGACGAATTCGGAGATGATCAGGGGCCGCCGGCCGGCGTTCATGCGGGAAACGACCGATCAGATGCCCGGCGGCGAGGTTGCCGAATTCCCAACCGTAGGCCGCTGCCAGGCCGGCGACGTGATCATATAACTGCCCGGCCGTTAAATTCGGCGACTCGCGGTAGAGCTTTTTTCCGCTGCTGAAGCCTTTCGCAAGATCGGCAACCAGACGATGCTTGACGGGATCCGTGCCGACTACATAGGTGCGGCCAAAATCGGCCTCCCATGCCTCAAACACGGGTCCGAAATCCAAGTACACAATGTCGTCTTCGGCAATGCGCCGATCGGCGCATTCATCGTGATAGGTCAGCAGCGTGTTGGGCCCGGAGCGCGCGATTCTTTTGTGCCAGTGGCGCCGCAATCCAAAACGAGACTGCGCCAGCGCGTGAATCTGCGCGGTCAGTTCGCTTTCGAGTTTTCCCGCACTCACCATTCCGCGTTCCACCACCTCCCGGAACAGGGCCTCGGCCTTGATCTGCGCCGCCCATAACGCACGCGACGTGGGGTCCATCTAAACCAAAGCCTCGTCCAGCCATTCGACCCAGTGCATCACTCGCGTCGAAGTGCCTGATTGCAGATGCTGAATGCAGCCGATATTGGCGGATAAAATAGTGTGCGGCTCGAGCTTGGCGAGAAAATTCAGTTTCCGGTCGCGCAATTGCGCCGCGAGTTGCGGCTGCAAGATCGAATAGGTGCCGGCAGAACCGCAACATAGGTGGCTTTCTTCGCCGGCGACCATCACGTCGAAGCCCAACGCCCGCAAATGCGCTTCCACACCCCCGCGTTGCCGCTGGCCGTGCTGCAGGGTACAGGGCGCGTGAAAGGCGACGCGTTTTGCGGCGCCGGCTCGCAGCTGATTCTTCAGCGCCGGCACGAGCTGCGGCAACAATTCGCTCAAGTCTCGCGCCAGCGCGCTGATCCGCGCGGCCTTGCCGGCATACGCCGCATCACCCGCCAACGCGTGGCCATATTCCTTGATCGAGAGAGCGCAGGCGCTGGCCGAGGAAATAATGGCCTCGACGTCGCCTGCGGCCAGCAGCGGCATCCAGGCATCGATATTGCGGCGCATGTCGGCGAGGCCGCCTTGATGGTCGCTCAAGTGGGTGCGCAACGCGCCGCAGCACCCCGCGCCTGCTGCGTACACCGTTTGGATGCCTGCGAGGTCGAGGACTCGCTCCGCCGCGCGATCAATATTCGGCATCATCGAAGGCTGCACGCAGCCGTGCAGCATCAGCACTTTGCGAGTGTGCGTTCGCAGCGCCTGGGTCGGCGCGCGATCGATCGCCCGAGCCGGCACTTTGTCGCGCAATACCTTGGGCAATATCGGACGCAGCGCCCTCCCCAATAGCATGGCCGGAGCGAACAGCCGCGAGGTCAGTCCCTCCTTCAGCCACCAGCGAACCGCCCGGTCGGCGGGCGGACGCGCCACCCTGGCTTCGACCAGCTTTCGCCCGATATCAACCAAGTGGCCATACTCAACGCCGCTGGGGCAAGTCGTCTGGCAATTGAGGCACGTCAGGCAACGATCCAAGTGCAGTTGCGTGCTGCGTGTGACCTCCGCGCCTTCGAGTACCTGCTTGATCAGATAGATGCGCCCCCGCGGACCGTCGAGTTCATCGCCGAGCAATTGGTAGGTCGGGCAGGTGGCGTTGCAGAAGCCGCAATGCACGCATTTGCGCAAAATAGCGGCTGCTTCCTTGCCGTCGGCCGTATCGCTGAACTCTGCACTGAGATGCGTTTGCACGGCTGTCAAAGATCCGCGTACAGGCGTCCGGGATTGAATATGCGCGCAGGATCGAAGGCCTGCTTCAACTCATGATGGACACGCATGAGCACCGCGCTCAAGGGCGCAAAAACGCCGTGGGACTTGTCGGCGCCGCGGATCAGCGTGGCGTGACCGCCCGCGCGGGCGGCAGCGGCACGAACCAGCGCCGCGTCGGCGGTGGTTTTCCACCAGCGTTGCGCGCCATGCCATTCGATGAATTGCTGCCCCGGAAGCGCGAGCGCACCGGTAATCGCGGGCACGGACAGCCGCCACAATGACTCACCGCGCGCCAGGCGTGCATCGTCGAGCGAAAAAAAATCATCGCTCTGGTCCCGGACACGGGTCCACCAGTCCCTCGCCTGCGCCGGATCCGTTCGTTCCCCGCCCAGCCTCACGCAGGCCGCCTCGACGGCGGCGCGCGCGCCGGCCAGGCGCAGATGCAATCGATCCGCATGCCATGCGCTGGCGCTGATGGGCAATGGCTGCGCGGCCCACTGAGAGAGTTGTTCCAGCGCGCGGGTCTCGTCCCAATCGAAACGCAGCGTCGCGCTCGCAATGCTGACCGGCAGCACCTTGAGCGACACTTCGCAAAGGATGCCCAAGATCCCCAAGGACCCTACCATCAAGCGCGACACATCATATCCGGCCACATTTTTGGTGACCTGCCCGCCGAAGGTGAGAACTTCGCCGCGGCCATTGAGCAATGTCACACCCAGAACATGATCGCGTACCGATCCCACGCTGGCGCGCGCCGGACCCGACAGGCCCGCAGCGACCATTCCGCCCAAGGTCCCGCCCGCCGCGAAACGCGGCGGCTCGAACGGCAGGCATTGACCGTGCTCCTCGAGCGCTGCTTCCAAATCACCGAGCCGCGTCCCGGCCCGCGCGGTTACAACCAATTCGGTGG
>DATHFW010000323.1:0-3120 GCA_035317945.1 Steroidobacteraceae bacterium
GCCGCCGACCGTCTGGAAATGGAACAAGGAAAGCGGCGGCCGATTCGCGAGCATCAACCGCCCGATCGCGGGACCGACGCATGATAAAGAGCTGCCGATCGGTCGCCATCCCCTGCAGCTGTATTCGCTCGCCACGCCGAACGGCGTGAAGGTCACGGTCATGCTGGAAGAGCTGCTGGCGCTCAAATTTAGCGGCGCGGAATACGACGCCTGGCTGATCCGGATCACGGAGGGCGATCAATTCGGCAGCGGCTTCGTGGCCGTCAACCCAAACTCCAAAATTCCGGCGCTCATGGACCGCAGCTCCCCCAAGCCCATCCGGATATTCGAGTCGGGCGCGATTTTGCTGTACCTGGCCGAGAAGTTCGGAGCGTTCCTGCCCACCGATGCTGCGAGTCGCGCTGAATGCCTGTCCTGGCTGTTCTGGCAGATGGGCAGCGCGCCCTACCTGGGTGGCGGATTTGGCCATTTCTATGCCTATGCGCCGACAAAGATCGAGTACGCTATTGATCGCTTTGCAATGGAGGTGAAGCGCCAGCTCGATGTTCTCGATCGACGGCTGGCGCAATCAGAATATTTGGCAGGCGCCGACTACACCATCGCCGATATGGCGGTCTGGCCTTGGTATGGCGCACTGGCGAAGGGCCTGGTGTATGAGGCGGCGGAATTTCTGCAAGTGCAGGAATACGCCAATGTCCAGCGCTGGACCGACGCGATCGCCGCGCGCCCAGCCGTGCAGCGAGGGCGCAAGGTCAATCGCGTGTGGGGCGAGCTCTCGGATCAATTGCACGAGCGCCATGACGCCCGCGACTTCGAAACAAAGACGCAGGACAAACTGGGAGAAGGCAAGGCTGCGGTCGGCTGATGATTTCGCCGGTCAATCCGGCCGCCCGAAGACGTACGACTCCATCGACAGCACGCCATAGGTCATGCCGCCCTCGATGACATCGACAGCGTCGTCATCTCCACTCGCTCCGACGGCGACCAGCAGAGGCAAGAAATGTTCTTCGGTGGGATGCGCGCGCTCGGCGTGCGGCGCGCGACGCCGATAATCCGTGAGCGCACTGAGTTCTCTTGCCTGCACATGCCGGCGGATCCAGGACGTGAACTCAAGGGCGTATCGCGTATTGTTCGGGTCGGTCTGTCCAATCTCACGCAAATTGTGCGTGAGGCTGCCGGAACCCATGACGAGCACTCCTTGCTGACGCAGGGTCCTAAGTGCCCTTCCGAGCTTCAGTGCATTCTCCGCATCGAACGCAAACGGCAACGACACCTGAAAGACGGGAATCCCAGCCGCAGGCAGCAGGTACAACATCGGCACCCACACGCCGTGATCAAGTCCGCGGCCATCATCGAAAGACACATCGAACCCTGAGGCTGTGAGAAGCGCCGCGGTGTCCGCGGCCAGGGCGGGCGCGCCGGGCGCCGGGTATTGCAAGCGGTACAGAGCGGGAGGAAACCCGCCGAAATCATGAATCGTTTCCGGCTCGAGCGTGCGCATCACTTGCACGCCCGGCGTCTGCCAGTGCGCGGATACGACGGCGACCGCGGTCAGGCCGGATAACTGTTCGCCCAGCTGCCTCAGCTTCGGTCCCAGCAATCCCGGCTCGAGCGCGAGCGTCGGCGCGCCGTGCGAAACGAACAGCGCCGGCGCCTTCAATGTGTGCTACCCGCGGTAAACTCTCGCTCGGCGTCTTGGAGTGCCCCGGCGATACGTGCGGCCCATTCCGCTTGACCCGCATCACCGCTGACGAGGTCTTGGCGAATTTCGATTTCCACGTACGGCAAAGAGCGCGCCTCGGCATGATGAGGCACGGTGTAGTCGGTCTCGTCGCTGACGAAGTACGGTTCGTTGTCCGCGACGATGAGATCACCTTCCCGCCGCAGCATTTCGAGCACGATCCCGGCAAAGCGGCGATCGCGATTATAAAGAATTGCCGCATGCATATTGCGGTGCACGCCCTTGTAGATATCGGTCATGGTGTGTTGCGCCACCAATATGGGCTGCCTTCCTGCCGCCAGCCGTTCGTCGATGCGCTCACGAATCCTTCGATGATAGGGATCGAAGATCTCCGCGCGCCGCGCCGCGATTTCCGCAGAACTCAAATTCATATTGCCGGGAATCTCGCTGGTCTCGCTGATGTGCGGGATCGAGGTCGCAACCTGCGGATTGCGATTGCAATCGATGACGAGGCGGGAATAATTTTGCGCCACCAACGGCGCATCGAGTGAGGCCGCCACTCGGCGCGCAACGCCGAGGACGCCGATGTCCCAGGCAATGTGCCGCTGAAGCTCCGCTGCCGGCAGTCCGAGATTCGCGAGCCGCCGCGGGATGCGCGCACCGGCGTGATCCGCCACGATGATGAAATTGGAGAGACCCCTGCCCGGAATGTCGAGGAACGCGGGCGGTTCGTCGGCGGCAAGCAGTTGCGCGGCAGGGGTCGACATGGCGAGCAATGGCTCCTAGCGCTGGCCCACCAGTCCATGGACCGATTGAATCAGCTTCGCCGGATCGAACCCGATGCCGTCCTTGAAAACGAGCTGCACTTTCTCGATGTCGTCTATGTTTTGCGCAGGGTTGCCCGACAGGACCACCAAGTCGGCGGCTTTGCCGGCGACGATGGAGCCGATGCTCTCGCTCTCGCCTAAAAACTTAGCGCCGTTTTGGGTGGCGATTTGAATCGCTTCGACCGGCGTGAATCCCGCATCGACCAGCAGCTCTATGCCTCGCTGATCGCCGAATCCGGGCAGCACGCCGCCGAATGAGGTGGGATCGCAGCCTGCCATCAACAGTCCGCCGGCTTTCACAAAGTCGCGCTCGAATTGCATCTCCTTCTGCAAGGACACGGCGCTCAAGGGGTTGTTCTCCTGGGCGATGCTGCTGCGAACCTGAAGATAGGTCGACCACCCCGGCGGGCTGAGCGCATCCTTGGCGCGCTGCATCTTGCGCAGCGCGGGCCTGTTCGGAACGGATATTTCAAAGACCGCCAAAGTCGAGGTCACCGCGACGTGGTGGCTGACGAGATCGCGGATCATGCTCTGCACGGGCGCGCCCTCGATGTCCACGTTTTTGGCGAAATCTTCCGCGGCCTCCTTCGCAGGACAGATGCCCGGTTTTTT
>DATHFW010000324.1:0-5551 GCA_035317945.1 Steroidobacteraceae bacterium
ATGCGATGGCCACTTGCAGGCAGAGCTTCTGGCCGGCGACAAAACCCAATTCGCGGATTTGGGAGCCGCGGCGCGTTCGGGCTTTAAAATTACGCCGCCCCGCGTCGTGTGGAGCGGCGAGGAATCATTCGGCGATCGTGCCGGCGGAATTTCAACGGCGTGCCCCTCGGGAGTGACCGCCGATGCGCACGAATCATTCACCCAACCGCCGGAGATCGAGATTGGCGCAATCGGCCATTGGCGGAATCTGACATCGATCAACGCGGGCTTGAGCTTGCCGGCACGCGTGCAAAGCGTTTGGTGGAAGAACGATGGATTCGACGTGCAGGGCTGGCTGCTGCTGCCTCTGCAGACCGAAGGCAAGGTGCCCATGATCACCATGGTGCATGGCGGCCCCGCGGCAGCCGTCACGCCTGGCTTTGCGGGCCCGGGGACCGCCAGCGCACTGCTGCAACACGGCTACGCCTTGTTTCGCCCCAACCCGCGCGGCAGCTACGGTCAGGGCGAGCGCTTCACCCAAGCGAATGTCCGCGATTTCGGACATGGCGATTTGCGCGACATTCTTGCCGGCATCGACGCCGCCGCGAAGGTGGCGCCCATTGACACGGCGCGCTTGGGGTTGACCGGCGGAAGCTACGGCGGCTTCATGAGCATGTGGGCGGTGACTCAAACCAGCCGCTTCAAAGCCGCTGTCGCAGCCGCCGGCATCAGCGATTGGTTGTCTTACTACGGCGAGAACGGCATCGACGCGTGGATGATTCCGTACTTCGGCAAGTCCGCGTATGACGATCCTGCGGCCTATGCCGCGTCATCCGCCATCAATTACATGCACAATGTGAAGACGCCGACATTCGCCTACGTCGGGGAACGCGATATCGAATGTCCGGCGCCGCAAACGCAGGAATTCTGGCATGCCATGAAGGCGATGAACGTGCCGACTTCCATCATGATCTACCCGGGCGAGGGGCATGGACTGCGGGATCCGGAGCATCTTGCCGATGCGCAGCAACGTACGATCGCCTGGTTCGACAAATACCTGAAGTGATGTGGCGGCAGCGATTGGCACGTCGCTTGCAAATTCACCGGTATGAATGCAATTCTGCCGGTCTTTCAGCCCCAGCGCAGCAACGACGCCTTGTCGCTTAACGCGCCGGCGTCCACAGGTTCCCAAGCGGATCACGCCAACAGCCAGGATTTCGCCGGGGCCCTGAAGGATGCGGGCGGCAGGCCTGCCCGCAAGCATACGAGCAAGCCGCACGACGCCGATTCGAGCGGCGGGCAATTGCCGCAGACCGGCAATCAGCCGCCGCTCGTTGCGACGCCCCCGCCGCCGGCAAGGAGCGATGCCGCGCCCGCGAGCCCAGCCAACGGCGCCGGGGCGGCGCCCAATACAATCAACGCGGCCGGCAATGGCCAGCCCAAGACCCGTGACTCGACGCCACCGGCTGACACTGCGAAGCCTCCCGTCGGCACGGCGCCGCCGCCGGCGTCCCCGTCGGCACCCTCGCCGGGGGCCGTCGCGGCGGCCGGTGATTTGACTGAGGACAGTGCCGCCGGCCCGGCGGTTGGCGCTCCGGGGATGCTGCCCGGGCTCTCCATGACAGCGACGCCGGGTGCGGCCGGGCCCGCGGCTGCGGCGGATTCGAACGCTTTGTCAGCCAGCGCTGCCGGCGTGCCCGCGGCCACGGCGCGGGTTCCTGCCGCGTCGGCGAACGCAGCGCCCTCGGCCAAGCCCATGGATCCCAGCGCGAGCAAGGCGAGCATCGCCGCAGCAACGTCGGCGCCAACCACAAATAACCCAGCCGCTCTGAATGCCACGGCGCCCAGCGCTGCTCCGTCATCGGCGGACAGCGACGCAGCGGCGCAAGCCATCATGGCAGCAGCCATTGCACAGGGCACGAGCGCCCCCACAACGCAGTCCTCGCCGCCGGCAGATGATTTGGCGACTCCCGATACGGGCGCCGCGCCGCAGACGCCAGCGATTGCGGCGGCGGCAACCCTCTCGTCGGCATCCCTGGCAGCGGCGGTGAGAGCAGCAACCGCATTGTCCGTTGCACAGGCGGCCTCGGCCTCAGCCGGTGCGGGTGCTGCGGATAAGCACTCCCGCGGCGATTTCGATTTCTCGCTTTCCGCTACGTCGAATGACGGCGCCGCCGGAGCCGCACAATTGCTGACGTCGAGCACTTCGACCGATGTATCGCCGCCGCCCACATTGAAGGTTGCAGCGGGCGTGGATACGGCGGAATTCGGGCAGGGCGTCGCCGACCGAGTATCTCTGATGATGGACAGCAATTTGACCAGCGCCAAATTGCAGGTCAATCCGCCGGCGCTCGGGCCCATCGAAGTGCGCATCGCGCTGCAGGGAGGTCATGCGCAAGTCTGGTTTACGAGCCACAGCGCCGTCACGCGCGACGCCTTGGAATCGAGTTCGCCGCAACTGCGCGAGATGCTGGGTGCCCAAGGATTCGGGCAGGTGAGTGTCGACATTTCGCAGCGCTCGTTCCAAGAGCGCCAGCCGCAATCGCATGGGTATGAGGGAACGCCGGCGATCAGCGGCGCATCCAGCGCTTCGGTGCAGACACCGGGCGCAACTTCGCGGGCCGCGAGCGCGCTGCTGGATGCCTACGCCTGAAGTTCGAGTCCGGCACGCGGCATGAAGTAGCGCAGGGCCGGAGTCGTGATGATGGTGCTGAGGATCGCCATGATGACCAGCATCGTGAACAGCTTCGGTGATATCACGCCGAGGTCGAGGCCGACATTGAGCACGATCAATTCCATCAAGGCGCGCGTGTTCATCATGAAACCGATCATCGCCGATTGCGGATGATCCAATCCGCAGCGTCGCGCCATGACATAAGCGCCGGCCAATTTCGTGACGGTGGCGACCGCAATAATGGCGGCGCACCAAAGCCAATCCGCCGAGGTGTCGAGGCCGCCGATGGAGGTCCGCAGGCCGGTGTAAGTGAAGAAAATCGGCAGAAAAAATACCGTGACGAAATCGCCCAGGCGGTCGCGCCACGCAGCCACCAGATCGGTCTCGTCATACAAAATGACGCCCATCATGAATCCGCCGAAGATCGCGAAAATACCGATCTGATAAGTCGTCATCGCTGCAATGAAAATCACCGCCAATATCCCGCCCAGCAGATTGGCAGATAGCTTGCCGTTGCGCGGCGGCGCCTTGCGAATGGCCTTCTTCAGCAGGGGCCTGACCAGCAGCACGCTCACCAGTCCGAATGCCGCGACCATCGCCACGCGTATGACGAAGCGGCTCGGCACGAATTCGCTCACGGTCAGCGTGGTGACGAGCGCCAACAGCAGCCAACCCACCACATCATTGACGGCGGCGGCGCTGACGGCGATGACACCTACTCGCGTTCGCGTCAGATTCAGTTCCATCATGATGCGGCCCAAGGTGGGCAGCGCGGTGATGGACAATGCGGTGGCGACAAAGAGCGCCGTGTTGATTCGGGCTGCCGGCGGCGCACCGTGCGCGATCAGCATTCCGAGGCCGAAGCCGCCCGCGAAAGGCAGCGTGAGACAGGCGATGGAAATACGCAGCACCGCCGCGCGGTTCACGGCTTCGGTCAGGTGGGAAAAATCGAATTCCATGCCGATCTGAAACATCAGCAGCACCAGGCCGAGATTCGACAGGACGGTCAAGGGTTCCGGCGGTGCGGAATGAAACACGAAGTCGAAGGCATGCGGCGCCAGGAGGCCGAATAACGACGGTCCCAGCAAGATTCCGACGATGATTTCGCCGACCGCCGCCGATTGACCGATCCGCCGGGCAAGTGCGCCGCCGGCCCGGCCGGCAAT
This sequence comes from Steroidobacteraceae bacterium, assembly GCA_035317945.1. GTDB lineage: Bacteria > Pseudomonadota > Gammaproteobacteria > Steroidobacterales > Steroidobacteraceae > Bog-1198. Next base: position 3,820 of record DATHFW010000324.1, read on the forward strand.
CACAATAATGGTGAGTTCCAGCAGCGTATAAAAGAGAATGAGTTCGTTCTTCTGCGCGCCGGTGGCAGCGGCGAGGCTGGGAGTATTCAAGTCAGATCATTCCGCCATTGATGGAAATCACCTGGCCGGTAATGTAGCCCGCCTGACGCGACGCGAGAAATCCCACCAAGCTCGCCACCTCGTCGGGCGAGCCGGCGCGCTTCATCGGAACCAGGCTGCCGATGGCCTCCTCGTCGAAGGCGAGCTTGCTCATGTCGGTGGAAATAATGCCGGGCGCAACGGCGTTGACGGTGATGCCGCGGCTCGCCACCTCGAGGCTCAGCGCCTTGGTGGCCGCGTTGAGCGCTCCCTTGGCAGCCGCGTAGTTCACCTGGCCGCGATTGCCGAGAAGCGCCGTGACCGACGAGAGCGTGATGATCCGGCCCCAGCGCGTGCGGATCATCGGCAGCATCAGCGGCTGGGTGACGTTATAGAATCCATTGATCGATACATCGATGACGCGATGCCATTGTTGCGGGCTCATTCCAGGAAACACGGCATCGTCATGCACGCCGGCATTGTTGACCAGAATCTGGATGGGTCCTTCCTCGAGAAGCTTGTCGATCGCCGTGCGCGTCGAGTCGGCATCGGTTAGATCAAATTGAATGGCGCTCGCTTGACCGCCCGCGTCGATGATGCCGGCGGCCACCGACTGGGCGGCGGTCATGCCGCGATGGGCGTGCACATAGACATAGTGGCCCTGAGCGCTCAAGGCGCGGCAAATGGCGCCGCCGATACCGCCGCTGCCGCCGGTTACCAGGGCGCGGGTCGTGATGTCATTCATCCTATTTCCTCGCGAGAAACGCTGGCCTTCAGGCCGGCGAGGGATAGCGCTACGCGTAGCCTTGCGTGCCTCTCGCGACTCGCATTTCTCGATGTTTGCCAAGGTGTTATGGGGTCGGTTTTTGATATACTGTATGGATGTCCAGTTGTCAATCTATCGCTGTTCGGGTCCTGCGCCTGCGGGTGAAGGACAAGCACGCTGCGTGGCTTGGCGGCTTGGCGCGCGAGGTCAACACCGTGTTCAATTACTGCAACGAACTGTCGGTCAAAGTGTTCGAGCGCGAGCGGCGATTCTTGTCGGGATATGATTTCTGGCCATTTCTCAAAGGAGCCACGCGCGGTGACAGCGCCTTGCATCTTCCCGTACAAGCGGTGCAGGAGATCGCGGAAGAATACGCGCGGCGGCGCCGGCAGTTTCGAAAAGTTCGACTGGCTTGGCGAAAGAGCGGCGGTGCACGGCGGTCTCTCGGCTGGATTCCCTTTAAGGTCAGAACGATTCGCTTTTGCGGGGGACAGATCTACTTCGCGGGACGTTGGTTGTCGCTGTGGGATAGCTATGGTCTGGGCAAGTTTGAACTGCGTGCGGGTAATTTCAGTGAAGACAGCCGCGGACGCTGGTATCTGAATGTCTGTGTGCCCAGAGCACAGCGAGTCAGGGATGAGAGAAATAAACCGACCGCCCAATCGATTCTCGATCGCTCGGTCCCGAGTCTCGGCATCGATCTGGGGTTGAGGACTTTTGCCGCGTTCACGGATGAGGCGATTCCGCCGATCGAGGCTGAGCGCTTTTACCGCGACTTGGAACCGGCCCTGGCTCGTGCGCAGCGCGCCCGCCATCGAAACCGAGCCCGAGCGATTCACGCCAAGATCGCCAATCGGCGCAAAGATTTCTTGCACAATTTGAGCACCC
>DATHFW010000325.1:0-5193 GCA_035317945.1 Steroidobacteraceae bacterium
CGGCTCGATCGTGAAAACGCATGGCGCGCGGCGCACGATGTCAAACCGGTCAAGTCGCTCGAAGAAATCAAGGACGACGCGACGGCGGGCATCTTGCTGGATGAGGCCTCGCAGATCGCGGCCGATCTCGTGGTCGTTTCAGCGCGCCGCAGCGCACCCACGCAGGCGCGGCGCAACGATCCCGCAGCTGCGGCTGGTGCGGCGGGTGCGGCGGGTGCGGCACGCCCATTGCAGGACAGCCACTAGCGCAGCAGCAGGGTATATAGATCCCAGTAATCCTCCGCCAGCACATTCCAGCTGTTGGCGGCGGAAGCTGCTCTTGGCTTATCGAACTCGAGCTCGGTCGCCGGCGGCGACAACGAATCCGCGGTCGGCACCGTGTCGGCGGAATTGCGGTATTCGCAGGTTGCTCGCAAGCGCTCCAATTTCGCCCTGACCATGCCGGTGATCTGTTTCTGATTGGCCACGGCCAGCTGAGCTTTCTGCACGCGCTGCATGTAGCTTTCGCAGTCCGCGCGCGTGCCGAAAGTCATCTCATGAACTCGCCGCGCCACCGCTTCCTTGGCGCGCGCCGCAAGGCCAAAAGCGTCCGCGTGTTCGCAGAGCAATTCAGCGTAGCCGATGATGGCAAGGTTGATGTTGCGCCGCGCCGCCAACGACAGGCCCGGGAATTCCAGTGAGCCTTCGCCCTCGATCGCACTGCGCTCTGCATGCAAATCGCCGACCGCCTGATCGGCCATGACGAGTTGGCTGCGCAGCGCCTCCAACGACTTGAGCCGGCGCCGGCGTCTGAAGTAATGCCAGAAGGCCGTCAAGCGTCCGATCTCCTGCTGCGCGTCGGCCAGCAGCCGGCGTTGCTCGTTCGCTGCGGCGCTGGCCGCCTGCAGGCGCTGATCAGCATCGGCCAGCCGCGCGTTCTTCTCGCCCTCCAAATCGGCTTTGTGCTTGGCAACCTCGCGCGCTTCCTGTTGGCGCGCCAAGTCGGCAGCGAACGTGGAGAGCTGCTGATGGCAGGTCTTCCACAGGGCGCGCAGCTGAAAGAACACCAGTGCGCCGAAACCGGTCTTCGGATCGCCGAGCAGATCGCCGAGCGCATCCATCTGTTCCTGAATGCGGATGGTCGCGCCTTCCTGCTGCTTGAGCCGATCGCGCAGCAAGTGAAATTCATCCTTGAGGTCGGCGTACGCTTTTTTGAGGCCGGCACGATTTTGGAACAGCTGCATCAGCCGCTCTTCGTCGGGACTCGCTGCGCCTCCCTCCGCGCCGCCTTTTAGAAACGTCAGCTTATCGATCAAAGTCCCGCCTCATCCCATGACAACCGCAGGTCACCCGATACGAAGCCAATCTTCGCGGCTAGAAGTGATGTCCCCGCTCGGTACAATATTCCAACCATTTATTTAACATCATGTTTCGGCCCCAGCGCTGATCCAGTTCACGCTTGAGTCCCGACTGCAGCTTGGCGAGTTGCGGATGGCGTTGAAACCCGCGAAAGCTTCGCACCTCGGCCAGGCGGGCATCGTGGTACACGCATACCTCCAAATCCGGGTCGCGGAGCCGCGATGCCTCGAAATCGAACTCATATGTGAGCCGAAACACACTGGTGTAACGGCACTGCTCCAGCGGCGTGAGATACAGATCACAGTCTGTTGCCACCGTCGACACGCGCTGCGTATTCACCGAGCGCAAATCGTCCACCAACCAGCCCAGGCGCACGAAATTGCTTTCGTACAGCGTCATCAGGCCCACAAAGCTGCCAGGCCGTGCCCGCCACGATGTCTCGCACCATTGATCCGCTATCATGGGGGAACTATACCATGCAGCCTTGATTTTTCAGGGCCGCAATCGCCGCTCGATACCCATGCGATCGAGAATCCTGGTAGATATTTCTTCGATCGAGACTTCGGTCGCATCGAGCACCGGCACGCCGTGCCGCTCGAACAAGGACTCCGCGGCTCGCACTTCGAACGCCACTTGCGCGGCTGATGAGTAGCGGCTGTCCGGCTTGCGTTCGTTGCGAATTTGCTGCAATCGATCGGGCCGGATCGTCAGACCGAATAATTTTCGCGGGTGCCCATCGAGTGCGCGGGGCATTTTCCGGGACTCCAGATCATCGTCGGTGAGCGGGTAATTCGCCGCAAAAACTCCGTACTGCATGGCCAAATACAAACAGGTGGGTGTTTTGCCGGAACGCGACACGCCGACCAGAATGACATCGGCGCGCTCATAGTCGCGCACCACCGATCCATCATCGTTCGCCAGCGCGAAATTCGTCGCATCGATGCGCGTCGCATAAGCGTGCGTGTCCGCCATGCGATGAGTCCTACCTGCAGTATGGCTTGATTGCGTCTTGAGTTCACCGGCGAGCGGTGCTAGGAACGGATCAAAAAAATCCAAGAAAAATCCGGTGCTGCCTCGGACCACGTTGCGCACGTCCTCCTGCACCAGCGTGCTGAACACGACCGGGCGCACGCCCTCCTGCGCCGCGACCAGATCAATCTTTCGAACGGCCTCAATTGCCTTGTCAACGGTGGAGATAAATGGCACAGTCACTTGGCGAAATTCGATGCCATCGAACTGCGTCATGAGGCTGTGACCCATTGTTTCTGCGGTAATTCCCGTTTGGTCGGAAACGAAAAATACTGTTCGTTTAATCACGGTAACCTCATCGAGTCGGCGCTAGCGCCGTAAAGTGTTTCATTTAAACTACCGTCGGACAAGCCGTGCACCATGAAGCCTTACATCATCCCATTTGAAAAACTGAAAAATAAAGACGTCGAACTCGTCGGCGGCAAAAATGCTTCGATCGGCGAGATGATTTCCGGCCTGGCAAACCTCGGCGTTTCGGTGCCGGGCGGCTTTGCCACCACGTCGCACGCTTATCGGGATTTCTTGGCGCAAGGCGGCCTGGACGAGCGCATCCGCGGCGTGCTCGCGGACCTGGACGTGGACGATGTGGAACGCCTGGCGGTGGTCGGAGCGCAAATTCGCGGCTGGATGCTGGCGACGCCGTTTCCGGAAAGATTGCAGACGGAAGTCCTGGATGCGTGGCGCAAGATGAAGGGCGACGCCGACGTCAAGGAGTTCGCCGTGGCGGTGCGTTCCTCCGCAACGGCCGAAGATTTGCCGGAAGCTTCCTTTGCGGGCCAGCAGGAAACTTTCCTCAATGTGCGCGGCGAGGAACACTTGCTGAAGTCCATGCACGAAGTGTACGCCTCGCTGTTCAATGATCGCGCGATATCCTATCGGGTGCACAATAAATTCGATCACAGCGCCGTGGCGCTCTCCGTCGGCGTACAGCACATGGTGCGCAGCGATCTGGGCGCCGCCGGGGTCATGTTCACGCTTGATACGGATTCCGGTTTTCGCGACGTGGTGTTTATTACGTCAGCGTATGGATTGGGGGAAACGGTGGTGCAAGGCGCCGTCAACCCGGACGAATTTTATGTCTACAAGCCCGCTTTGCGCGCGGGCCGCCGCTCGATCTTGAGAAAGAATCTCGGCGGCAAAGCGATCAAAATGATTTACGCCGATCCGGGCTCAAAGGAGCGAGTCCGTACCGTCGATGTGGCGAACGCCGACCGGGATCGCTTTTCATTGAGCGAAGCGGACATTACCGAGCTGGCAAAGCAGGCGCTCACCATCGAAGAGCATTACGGCACTCCCATGGACATCGAATGGGGCAAGGATGGCGGCACCGGAAAGATCTACATCCTGCAGGCGCGCCCGGAAACCGTTCAAAGCCGCGCCGGCCGCACCATATTGCGCTTTACGCTGAAATCGCGCTCCAAGGTGCTCACCACCGGCCGCAGCATCGGACAACGCATTGGCGCGGGCCATGCGCGCATCATCAAGGACGCGAAAGAAATGTCCCGAGTCCGAGCCGGCGACGTCCTCGTGGCCGATATGACCGACCCGGACTGGGAGCCGGTCATGAAACGGGCATCGGCGATCGTCACCAATCGCGGCGGGCGCACCTGTCACGCGGCCATCATCGCGCGCGAACTCGGCATACCGGCGGTCGTCGGCTGCGGCACCGCCACCAGCGACATCCGGGAAGGTCAGGCCGTCACGGTTTCCTGCGCCGAAGGCGACGCCGGGTATGTCTACGACGGCATGCTGGAATTCGACCAGCGCAGCATTGAAATGGACGCGATGCCGAACATTCCCGTCAAAATCACCATGAACGTCGGCAATCCGGATCGTGCTTTCGATTTCGCAGGCATTCCCCACAGAGGCGTCGGGCTGGCGCGTCTCGAATTCATCATCAATCGCATGATCGGTGTCCACCCGCGCGCGCTGCTGGAATTCGACAAGCAGAGCGCGGAACTCAAGGACACCATCAAGAAGCAGATCGCAGGCTATGACGGCCCTGTCAATTTCTACGTCGACAAGCTCAGCGAAGGCATCGCGCAGATCGCGGCCGCGTTCGCGCCGGAACCGGTGATCGTGCGCCTGTCGGATTTCAAGTCCAACGAATATGCGAATTTGATCGGCGGCAAGAATTACGAACCGCACGAGGAAAATCCGATGCTGGGTTTTCGCGGCGCGTCGCGCTACATCGACAAGGTATTTCGGCCCTGCTTCGAACTCGAGTGCCGAGCGCTCAAGCGGGTGCGCGATGAAATGGGGCTGACCAATGTGCAGGTCATGGTGCCCTTCGTGCGGACACTCAGCGAGGCGAAGGCGGTGACGCAGCTTCTGACCGAGAACGGTTTGAAGCGCGGCGACAACGGCTTGAAGCACATCATGATGTGCGAACTGCCGACCAACGCCCTGCTCGCCGATAAATATCTCGAGTACTTCGACGGCATGTCGATCGGCTCGAATGACATGACGCAGCTGTGTCTGGGACTGGACCGCGACTCCAGCGTCGTGGCGAAATCCTTCGACGAGCGCGATGATGCGGTCAAATCACTGATGTCCATGGCCATCAAAGCCTGCAAAGCGCAGGGCAAGTATGTCGGTATTTGCGGTCAAGGTCCTTCCGATCATCCCGAACTCGCACGTTGGCTGGTCGAACAAGGAATCGACAGCCTGTCCTTGAATCCGGATACCGTGGTCGAGACCTGGATGTTTCTGGCAAACGATTCGCCGAAGTGACGAGGGGTTCCGGCTCCTAGAACGACCGCAGCAGCCGCTCGCGATAGTATTGCAGCTCGCGAATCGAGTCGCGTACATCCTCGAGCGCGAGAT